>DXOJ01000304.1 GCA_019412865.1 Bacteroides sp.
CTATCAAACTGACAGTTCATTTACCCGGGCAAGAGTATTTCTATTATCCCTCTGTAACAGTCAATCTATCCGGTATCAAGAAAGAAGATATCAAACAAATATCATCCAATGATGAAGTTACTGGTTTATCCTTTGCAAACTATGAAAACGGTATCATGTTAAATATAGACTGCCGGAAATACCTGGCAGAACACGCCGAGAATTTCGTGAAACGGTATGAAACGAATCCGACAAGTGTTTCTGCCAAAGCGGATGCACTCTATTTTGTAAATATGCTAAAAGACTCGGATAAAAAGGCGGAGTTGAAGAAACGAGTTGAATAAATTCAAATACGAGGCTAAAAAGAGATGAATGTAAATTATACAAGAAAAATAAACATATACAGCTATGAACGAAACCATGACCCTTTGTCTTGAAATTATTTTCTGGCTTGCCCTGTTCGTTGTGTTCTACACCTATTTGGGCTATGGAATTGTGCTTTATATTCTTGTCAAGTTGAAAGAGCTTTTCGTGAAGCCTGTGAAGCGTTCGTTGCCGGCATCGGACGCAGACCTGCCGGAAGTTACCCTCTTCATTACGGCATTCAACGAAGAAGATGTAGTGGACGAGAAGATGGAAAACAGTCTTGAGCTGGATTATCCTGCGGACAAGCTGCACATCGTATGGGTGACGGACGGAAGCGATGACGGTACGAACGAACGACTGCAGACGCGTTGGCAGGGAAAAGCAACCGTACATTTCCAACCGCTCCGGCAAAGTAAGACGGCTGCAATGACACGTGGAATGACGTTGGTAGACACTCCGCTCGTTGTTTTTACGGATGCCAACACGATGGTGAACCGGGAGGCAATACGGGAAATTGTGCTTGCTTTCCAGGATCCGAAAGTGGGCTGCGTGGCTGGTGAAAAACGGATTGCCGTGCAGACCAAAGACGGGGCGGCTGCCGGTGGTGAAGGTATTTACTGGAAATACGAATCAACCCTGAAAGCACTTGATGCACGGCTCTACTCGGCCGTAGGAGCAGCAGGCGAACTGTTTGCCGTGCGTAACGAACTGTTCGAAGCGATGGAGCCGGATACGTTGCTCGACGATTTTATTCTTTCACTCCGGATCACAATGAAAGGTTACACCATCGCTTATTGTACGAATGCTTATGCCATCGAAAGTGGTTCGGCGGATATGCGCGAAGAAGAAAAGCGAAAAGTGCGCATCGCTGCGGGAGGATTGCAGTCTATCTGGCGGCTTCGTCCGTTGCTGAATCCTTTCCGATACGGGATACTTAGCTTTCAATATACGTCGCACCGGGTATTGCGATGGTCTATTACTCCGTTCCTGTTGTTTGCGCTCTTCCCGCTGAATATTGCGATTCTGCTGTTGGGTGATTCCACGATATTTTACGGAGTGCTGCTTGCCATGCAGGTTCTTTTTTACGGATTGGGATATTGGGGATATTACCTGTCTACGAAACAGATAAAAAACAAGTTGCTCTTTATCCCCTACTACTTTTTATTTATGAATGTCAGTGTGCTGAAAGGCATCCGCTATCTCAAGAAGAAAAAAGGAAGCGGAGCTTGGGAAAAGGCAAAACGCGCTGAAAAGTAAGAACAAACGCTATTATCTTTTGTTATCCTTAATTATAAGACATAAGTCTCTATCATCTAATAAAAAACAGACATGGACAGAATATTACATGATGCGAATAACGCACAAAGAATACTGAAACTGACAGCAGACACAATGCTATTGGTTGACAGGCATGGCGTCTGCGTAGACATTGAACCTCATTGTGATCTGTGGTTCCTGCAAGAAAACATTCTTTTAGGAAAAAATATATTTGAGCTTTTACCGGAATATACAAAAGAGAGGGTGATGCCCATCTTTCAGACTGTGCTCGAAGAGCAACGAAGCATCAGCAAGAACTTCAAGTTGGTGCTGAAAGACGAAACTTTTTACTTCAAATGCCTCATGTTCCCTTATGACGGTATGGTGCTTTGCCAATATCGCGACATCACGCAAAGAAGTAACGTAAAGCGTCGGTTGGAGCAGGCGAATCTTACTCTAAGGGCTATCCAGAAGATTGCCCAGATAGGACAATGGACGTATAATACGAAACAGAATGTTTTCCATTATCTTGGATATACAGGTGTCTTGTGCGAAGAAAGTGTGCAGAACCTTGCCATTGAAAAATATGTGGAACTGATTGTAGAAGAAGACCGTCAGAGTTTTATTGAATGGTGTCACGTGAACGAGAAAGAACTCAACATGGAGAGCATCAGTTATCGCGTTCGCCTGAACGGGGAAATCTTCTATATGCGTATCCAGACTTATTTGCGTGAAGAGTGCTCCGACGGTAGTTTCAACATCGAAGGGTATATTCAGAACATCACGGACATACAGCGTCGCAGAAATGACATCGACACACTGACTCATGCTATCAACAACGCCAAAGAGAGTATCTTTGCCGCCAGACCCGATGGTACGATCATCTTCGCCAATCGTCGTTTCCTGCACAATCACGGTATTCCCGAAAGTGAGGATATCAGTCAGTTGAAAATCTACAATGTCGCCGCAGATATACCTACGCAAGAGGCTTGGGACGAACGTTGTAAAGATGTCATACACGGTGGCAGCAGTAACTTTGTGGCTCATCATCCATCGAAAATCAATAAAGGTATATTGGCTTACGAAGGTACGATGTACAACGTCACCAATGATTCCGGAGAAGAAAGTTACTGGTCGTTTGCCCATGATATTTCCGAGAGGATTCGGTACGAAGCCCAAATCAAACGGCTCAACCAAATTATGGATACGACCATCAACAATCTCCCTGCCGGGATTGTAGTGAAGGAAATCAACAATGATTTCCGGTACATTTATCGAAATCAGGAGGCTTATAACCGCGATCTTTACAAGAACGATCCTGTCGGTAAGAATGACTTCGATTTCTATCCGCCTACCGTGGCCGAGAAGAAGAGACAGGAGGATATTCAAGTGGCCACCAGCGGAAAAGGTATGCACTGGACGGTGGAAGGAAAGGATCGGAACGGAAACCTGATTATCCTTGACAAGCGGAAAATCCGGGTGGATGGGGACGAACTGTCTTCGCCTATCATCGTCACCATCGAATGGGATGTCACGGAACTGGAAATGATGAAGCGGGAGCTACTGTCTGCGAAGGAAAAAGCAGAAATGTCTGATAGTTTGAAATCGGCTTTCCTTGCCAATATGAGCCATGAGATACGTACTCCGCTGAATGCTATTGTGGGGTTCTCGCATCTCATTGCCGAAAGTGATGATGCGGAAGAACGAAAGACGTACTACAACATCGTAAACGCGAACAACGAGCGTCTTTTGCAACTCATCAATGAGATTCTCGATCTCTCGAAGATTGAATCGGGGACTATTGAGTTTTCTTTCGGACCTGCCAGTCTACATAATCTCTGCCGGGAAGTGCACGATGCTCATATATTCCGTACTCCGCAGGGAGTAAGCCTTGTCTATGAGTCTTCGGACGAGAGTCTGATGATTGAGACGGACAAGAATCGAGTGTTCCAGGTGATTTCGAATCTGATTGGGAATGCTGTTAAGTTTACGAAAGAAGGAAGTATCAGTTATGGTTATAAGCTGGTGGATAACCAGATTGTTTTCCACGTAACGGATACCGGAACAGGAATTGAGCCGGAGAAAGTGGGTCGTGTGTTCGAACGTTTTGCCAAGCTGAACAATCATGCACAGGGCACTGGGTTGGGATTATCTATCTGTAAGTCTATCGTTGAACGTCTCGGGGGCAAGATTTCCGTCAGCTCCGAATTTGGTAAGGGAACGACGTTTACATTTACTTTGCCGTATACGGTTGCAGAATCTGTGAGTGTAGATTCGGAGAAAAAGAATGATGATGAGACGAGCGGAGGTATGAGCAGTGCTGTAAATACACGGCATGCTTGTATTTTGGTTGCCGAGGATACGGACTGTAACTTTGATTTATTGGAGGCTATCTTAGGTAAGGAGCACCGGATTATTCGTGCGCATGACGGAATGGAGGTTGTCACGATGTTCGATGAGGTGAAACCCGATCTTATCCTGATGGATATTAAAATGCCGAATTTGGATGGATTGGAGGCAACGAAAATCATTCGGGAGCTGTCTGCCACTGTTCCTATCATTGCTCAAAGTGCCTTTGCATACGAACAGGACCGGAAAGCGGCTGAAGAAGCGGGGTGCAATGATTTTATAGCTAAACCAATAGCGGATGATAAGTTGAAAGCAATGATTCATAAATGGTTGCTTCCTTCGTAGAGAGCTTAATCCCTCATGATATAACCAGCAAATAATTTAGATTAAATGAAAGCCTTTTACAGACTGTTTTATTACATATCCATCGTGCTGACCAGTATTTTGGCAGGAGTTACCATTGCGGGTGCTTTCGTAGGCAATGCCGCACCGGATAGTTTCAAATTTATGCCTTTCATCGGTTTGGTACTACCGATACTTTTATTGGCTAATCTTGCTTCTGCTATCTACTGGACGATTCGTTGGCGGTGCTGGGTTTTCATCCCTCTGATTGCTATATTCAGCAATTGGGGGTATATGAGCTGTGTATTACAATCGCCTTTTTTCAGTCCGGCTTCGTCACCGATGGTTAAAATGAATGTATATACTCCGGGGGTGTTGACGGTTGCTACTTACAACGTCGATGCCTTTAACCACGAGCATACCGGCTACTCATGCAAGGAGATTGCTTCTTACATGAGAAACCTGCAAGCAGATATTCTCTGTTTTCAAGAATTTGGCATAAACGATGAGTTTGGCATCGATAGTATATCCGCAGCTCTTTCTAATTGGCCGTATCATTATATTCCTTCTTCGCCCGAAGGGAAAAATCTGTTGCAACTGGCTGTTTTCAGCCGTTATCCTATCAAGGAGGAGCATCTTATCATCTATCCTGATTCGAAAAATTGCAGTCTTGCATGTGATATTGAAATCAATGGTCGCACCATCCGCCTGTTCAACAATCATCTCCAAACAACGGAAGTAAGCCAGAACAAGCGCAAACTGGAAAAGGGACTTCGTACGGATGATTCCCAAAGAGTGGAACATGCTACCCTGGGACTTATCGACGGCTTACATGAGAATTTCCGGAAACGGGCCGTACAAGCTGATCTTCTCAAGCAACTGATAGCCGCCTCCCCCTATCCAACTCTAGTCTGCGGTGACTTTAACTCTCTGCCGTCTTCGTATGTTTATCACACTATAAAAGGTGATAAGTTGCAGGATGGCTTTCAAACGAGCGGACATGGGTATATGTATACTTTCAAGTACTTCAAGCATCTGTTGAGAATCGACTATATTCTCCATTCACCGGAACTGAATAGCACGGATTACTTCTCGCCGGATCTTAATTATAGCGACCATAATCCGGTGGTGATGAGGATGAAATAAAAAAGATGCTCCGTTTATTGAACGAAGCATCTTTTTATATAAATATTCTAGAATGTAAACTTAACGCCTAACTGCATCTGCCATGCACTACCTGTAGAAGCAGTATA
>DXOJ01000305.1 GCA_019412865.1 Bacteroides sp.
TCCTATCAATCCGCCGATAATGACAATCGCCAACGGACGCTGTGATTCCGAACCAATTCCATGACTCATGGCGGCGGGCATCAAACCGATAGCTGCCATTGCCGCTGTCATAATCACAGGGCGGATACGCGAGCGCACTCCTTCCTTAGTGGCTTTCTCCAAGGGCGAACCCAGTTTCAGATTCGCCTTAATATCGGAAATCATAATCACCCCATTCTGAATACAAATGCCAAACAAAGCAATGAAACCGATACCGGCAGAAATGGAGAAGTTGAACTGCGTTATCAGAAGAGCCACAATCCCCCCCACGGCGGCAAATGGTACATTCAGCAATACCAGTCCCGCATCCCGCGCATTAGAGAATAGAATAAACAGGATGATAAAGATGATAGCAATACTGATAGGAACAACCTGTGCCAGACGTTTTGTGGCACGTTGCTGGTTCTCAAAATCCCCCGTCCATTTCAGCGAATAGCCTGCCGGCAGATGTACGGAAGCATTCACCTTTTTCTGCGCCTCGGCAACTGCCGTACCCATATCACGACCTCTCACCGAGAATTTCACCGCACAGAAACGAGCGTGATTATCACGGAATATCAATAACGGTCCCGTAATCGTCGTTATATCTGCCAATTCTTTGATAGGTACCATCGTTCCATCCATCGCCGGAACCAATATCTTACCTATCTCCTCTTCATTCTGGCGGAATTGTTCACTATATCTTACCATGATGTTGAACTTCCGCTCATCCTCATACAACAGTGAAGCCGATTTTCCGCCAATAGCCATTTCTATAATCGATTGCACATCCTCCTTGGCAACCCCATAACGCGCCAACTGACGTTCATTCAACTCTATACGAAGCTCCGGCTGACCGATGTTCCGAATCACACCCAAGTCTTCAATTCCCTGAACCGTACTAAGAATTTTTTCAATCTGAACCGCATATTTCTCCGACTCATACAAGTCTTTACCAAACACTTTCACCGCAATAGATCCTTTCACACCGGAAGCAGCTTCCTCCACATTATCGGTAATCGGTTGTGAGAAATTGAAGTCAATGCCGGGATAAATGGATAAATCCTCCTGCATCTTATCAATCAGTTCCAATTTTGTCAGCTTGCTCTCCCATTCCTTTTCGGGATAGATATCAACGTGGAACTCGATATTATAGAATCCGGTAGCATCTGTACCGTCATTCGGTCGTCCGGTTTGCGACAGCACTTGCCGCACTTCCGGAAACGTCAAAAGTTTCCTTCTCATTTTATTGGCGAGAACCACCGATTCATCCAACGAAATACTTTGTGGCAAGGTGGCACGAATATAGATAGATCCCTCATTCAACTGCGGAAGAAACTCCGTACCCAGGAAAGAGAAAAGCCATAATCCGACACCAGCTATGACCGTTGCCAACCCGATAGTCAGCTTCCTGTGCGCATAGAATAAATCAAAAAGAGCCGAACACTTCGTATTGATAAAATGGACAAAACGGTTATTCTTCTCACGGACATTCTTCTTCAATAACATGGAAGACATCACGGGAACCAATGTCAATGTAAAGATCAGCGCTCCCAACAGTGCAAAGCCCAGTGTGTAGGCTAAAGGAGAGAACATTTTTCCTTCCACCTTCTGGAAAGAGAAAATAGGGATCAATGCGGTGATGATAATCAATTTGGAGAAGAAAACCGCTTTCGCCTTGTCTTTTGCCGTGTTGCGGATCAATCCCATTTTAGACATCACATTAAAAGCAGGCATCCCCACTTCCCTTGCCTTCTTGTCCAAAGCCACAAACACTCCTTCCACCATCACCACAGCCCCATCAATAATAATACCGAAGTCTATGGCTCCCATAGAAAGCAGATTGGCGGACATTCCCATCACCCGTAAACAGATAAAAGCGAACAAAAGGGCTAATGGGATAACGACAGCAACAATCACGGTAGTCCGCCAATCTGCCATAAAGATCAATACAATAAACGTAACCAATAATATTCCTTCGATCAAGTTATACGTCACAGTCTTTACCGCCAGATTCACCAAGTCCTCCCGGTCATAGAACGCCACTATCTTCACATCTTTCGGAAGCACATTCTGATTCAAGTCTTCTATTTTATCTTTCAGGTTTGCAATCACCTCACCCGGATTCTCTCCTTTCCGCATGACTACAATGCCCTGAACAACATCATCCTCATCCATTCGCCCTACCTGCCCCAGACGAGGCAGACAGGATTCGTGTACATCGGCAAGATTCTTCACCAGAATGGGAGTGCCATTGATGTTTTTTACTACGATATTTCTCAATTCATCCAGATCGTTAATCAAACCGATTCCACGAACCACATAAGCTTGCGAACTTTTAGTGATAACATCTCCTCCTACATTGATATTACTTTTAGCTATCGCATCATACAGTTCCAAAGAGGTAATGCCATAATTAATCAACTGGTGAGGATTCACACTTACCTCAAACGTCTTCACCTCCCCGCCGAAGCTCACAATATCCGCTACGCCGGATACCGAACGGAGATTACGTTCGATCACCCAATCCTGAATCGTTTTCAGTTCCCGCACACTGCGCTTGTCACTACGAAGCGTATAACGGAATATTTCCCCCGTTGGTCCATACAGAGGTTGTACTTCCGGAGTTACCCCGTCCGGAAGGTCGGCATCATTCAATAAATTATATACCTGTTGACGTGCGGTGAAATCATCGACACGATCTTCAAACATTACATTGATGACAGAAAGTCCGAAAAGAGCGGTAGAACGAATATCCGTTTTCTTCTGAACGGGAT
>DXOJ01000306.1 GCA_019412865.1 Bacteroides sp.
TGGTAAGTCAGTCTCCGGGCGACACCTCCGTCGGCAGGCATGATGAACAGGTCGAAATTTCCATTCCGGTCACTGGCAAATGCGATTTGTTTTCCTTCGGGAGACCAGACGGGATTGGCTTCATAAGAGGCTTGTGTGGTAAGTTGAACGGCAGTTCCTCCTTGTGCGGGAACTTTATAAATATCTCCTTTATAACAGAAGACAATCTCGGTCCCATCCGGTGAAATACGTGCATCACGCATCCACAAAGGAGTAATTGCATAGCTGGATAATGCTGATAATACCAGTGCTAACGAAGTTATTAGTTTCTTCATATCAATTTATTATATATTTATTCCGAAAAATCAGTTTGAATTAGTTTTCCCGTGTAATTATAAAATGCTCTGTCACCAAAATCTTTGAAAAAGAAAGCGTATTTATCCACTCCCGTACAATGACAAACGCCAATTTGCCGGGGAAGGTATTCCTGCAAATAATCTGCAATGATCTGATATTTTTGTTTTTCCGCATTATGAATGTGAAAACCTCCGAGAATTAACTTGCAGGGAGATTCAGGAAATGCAGCCCGAACGGTACGCAAGATATTGGTGATCCCCCGGTGAGAACAGGCACTTAACACAGAAACTCCTTCCGGTTCCACTAACACCATTGCCAATTCATCCTGAAAGGTATCCGGTATTTTGCAACCATCTTCTTTCTGAACCCAGAAGCGTTCAAAATGGGTATCCTCCTCATTGATAATATCAATAGATGGAAAAAGAAAGACTCCGGGAAGCAGTTCGGTCTGCTCTGTGATAAAGCGAAAACGGGAAAGATCAAGATTTTGCGTATGCTTCATTCCATTCTCGCGTTCATCCTTGAATTTAGGAAAAAAGATTTCACGTTTACAGACAACGGTTGCCTGTGTATTCAATTCCAGAAAATAACGCAGTCCACCCGTATGGTCACTATGACCGTGGGATAATATTAAATAATCAACTTTTTGTAAATCAATGTGCAACAGACGGGCATTACGGATAAACAAGTCAGATGCTCCCGTATCGAAAAGAATTCTATCCCCTTGGATCTCAATATAGAGAGAAAGACCATGCTCTGCCTGCAATTTACGTCCATAGACACAATTCTCCACAAGAGTCGTTATTTTATAGCTCATGATGTTTAGTTATCAAACAAATAATGTAAAATAAAAAGTTCTGCCACAAAATTATAATAATTCTGTGGCAGAACAAGCAATCTAATCAATTAAAATTCTTGACTTTTCAATCTTTCTGATTGAATCCTTATTTTTATCCTTCAAAAGGTTATACCATTTTTCCCATCTTGTAAGCTTCCTGCATATAGGGAGTATCTTTAATTTCCCCTACCTTCCATGCACCAATTCCATAAACCGTTCCCTTTTCCTGCGGTCCTTCCAGACAATCGAGGAAGCCACGGAAACCATCAATGGTACGTTCCATCATTGCTTTATCGTTTTCCGCAGCCGCAATAATGAAATAAAATTCCTTATTGGTTATTTCCGTATAGCGTGCACAGCAGCGGTCGATCATAATCTTCATCTGTCCGCACATGGTATAAAAATAGACCGGAGTTGCCATCACAATCACATCTGCAGCAATCATCTTCTCTACAATTTCCGCTGCATCATCTTTCTGCGGACAAGGTTTGCCATACATACTGCAAACACTGCACCCCGTACAAGGATGAACTGTTTTGTCTTTCAGAAAAATCTTCTCCACTTCATTACCTGCTTCGAGAGCACCTTTCATAAATTCATCACATAATAACTCAGAATTACCACCTTTACGTGGACTGGATGAAATAATCAAAACCTTTTTAGCCATAACTTTACTTTATTACTTTTTATTTTCAGAATTCTTTCTATCAATGATTCACTTTGCAAAAGTAGGGAAATAAAAGTATATCGAATGTAGATAAATTACAGAGAAAGATACCTAAATTACAGATTCCATGTTTTGCCATTATTTTTATCCAATCCCTTGTACATATTTATTCTACATTCATGATGGCTGTATTATCACAGTTATATATTTCTCCTCGAGCATCAGAGCGTCTCTAGTAACTTTATGAGACGTTCTGCATGTTCCACCGACATAGCTTTCTGCTGTTCAATGAGTTCGGGAGCAGTACGACTACCGTAGCTCACGCCACAAGTATATACACAGCCGCAATACTCCATCTGCGTCAGCCGACAGGTGGCTTTGTAGCAGGGCAGAAATTCGTCGATAGTGTAGCCCATCGCCCCCTCATGGCTATACAGTGCTTCGGGTGCTCCCGTTGTGAAAGAGAGAACGAGTTTCTTGCCTTTGAGCTTGTCTCCGGTACTTCCGTGTGAAAAACCGTGACGGAAAGTCTCTTCCATCCAGCGTTCCAATATGGAGGGTGCGGAGTACCAGAAAAGGGGGAACTGCAACACGATGATGTCTGCCCGGAGCAATTTCTGCTGTTCGGCTTCCACGTCGATTTTGAAGTCGGGATAGAGTTCGTCCAGCTTTACGATTTCGGCTTCCGGCAGCCGTTCATTCAAGGTTTCGAGAATCGTTTTATTGGCTACGGATGCGGCAAGGTCTGTATGGCCGCTGATAATCAATACATTTTTCATATTCATTCTTTTTATTGTTATTTCTTATGTACCTACACCGCCGTCCACTTTATAGTCGGCCCCGGTTACGAAACTGGCTTCGTCGCTTGTCAGAAAAGCGACGACAGCGGCAACCTCTTCGGCTTGTCCCATTCGACCGAGAGGTACGCTTTTAGTTACCATATCTTTGTGGGCTTTCGCGGCTTCGTCCGAAAGTTCGGTCTTGCCGTAGATAGGGGTTTCGATAGGCCCTACGCCGAGTGAATTGACACGCACGCCATCTTTAGCCAACTCTTTTGCCCATGCACGTGTCATGGTATAGACAGCAGCTTTCGAGGCGGCATAGTTTGCCATCGTTGCGATAGGATTGGTTGTCATGGTTGTCGTGACATTCAGGATATTGCCTTTTACTGCTTTTATCATCGGCAGGCAGGCTTGTGTCAGCATGACGACGGCACGCACGTTGATAGCAAATACCTTATCGTATTCGTCGATTTTCATCGTTGCAAACGGGGTGACGGGCGCCCATCCGGCATTATTGACGAGAATATCGAGACGACCGTACCGTTCTCCGATAATCTGGATAATAGATTCTATTCCGGCTTCCACTTCGAGATCGGCAGCAAGAAAGGTTATCTTATCACTATAGGAGGCTGTTTCGGCAAGTGTCGGTTCCGTGCGGCCTACAATCAATACGTTAGCGCCTTCATCGGCCAGACGTTGGGCAATAGCTCTTCCGATACCTGTTCCGGCTCCGGTTACAAGAGCTGTTTTATGATTTAATGATGAATACATATTTCTTATTGATTTTCTTATTTGATTTTGTTGATTTTAATTCTCTATCTCTCCGCCTTGGCTACTGTCTGCTGATGTCCTTCGATAGTCCCCATCTTGGCAATATCCTCGTCCGTGCGATTTCCATGTATAATAATATGACTTAATGCTTCGTTCATAGCAGCATATTCATCAGCCGTAATAGCCACTTCCGCAGCACCCAAATTTTCAAGAATACGGGCATCGCTACGCATACCGGGTATAGGAACAATATGACCGGAATACATCACCCAAGCTAAAGATATTTGTGCGGCGATACAGTGCTTCTCTTCTGCATAGCGATTGATAAGATCGAGCAGGACTTGATTGGCACGCATATTTTCTTCGGAATAACGAGTAATCACACGCCTTACATCATCTCCCTTAAATTCATGCGCAGAGTGGTATTTACCGCTTAAAAAACCTCCTGCCATAGGTGAATAAGCAACAAAGCCGATGCCTTCAGCCTTGCAATAAGGAATGACGTCCGCCTCCCACTTGCGTTCCATCAGCGAGTATTCGCTCTGTACGGCTGTTATAGGCGTAACGGCATGTGCCGCCTTGAGTTGTTCGAGGGTAGGCTCGGATTGTCCCCATGCACGGATTTTTCCTTCCTTAATCAATTCCCCCATCCAATAGGCAACCTCTGCGGGATCATTCTCTTTGGGCACACGGTGTTCCGTGTAAAGGTCGATATAGTCGGTTTGCAAACGTCGTAAAGAACCTTCGACGGCTTGTCGGATGCCGATACGACTGAGTTTGCCTTCCGGATTCTCTTGTCCGGGCAGGACAGCCGGAGTGAATTTTGTAGAGATTGTTATTTCATGGCGGAAAGGCTTTAATGCTTTTCCTACGAGTTCTTCATTCTTATAACAACTGTATATTTCTGCTGTATCGAAGAAGGTACAGCCTTCGTCATAGGCTTTACGGATAAGACGAATAGATTCTTCTTCACTCGGACAAGTCCCGTAACCATGCGTGAACCCCATACAGCCAAGACCGACAGCAGAGATTTCCAATGTTCCGAATTTTCTTGTTTTCATCATTCTGTATCTTTTACTTGTTTATCTTACGAGTTTTATGCCCCAATCCATATTCCCGGTAGCACTAAGCGCGGCTACCCAAAACGCACCGAGCATTTCAGTGTAGCGGGACATACTGATATTTCCTAAGTCAAGGGTATCCTCCCAGCCGAAATCCTTTAATAAAACCGCTACTTCAGCTTTCGCGTCAGCATCGTTACCGCAATAGAAGCCCGTAATGGCTTCCGGTAGTTGCTTCGGATGAACCATCAAATGATTGCAGAGATAGTTCAGTGTTTTTACGACTTTTGCGTCCGGCAGAATTTTTTGGGCTTCTTCTCCCAAGCTGGTTGTTCCGCTCCATCTCGAATCGAGCGAGATATGTCCGTCTTTGTAGATGTATGGATTTGCCAAGTCGATCAACAGTTTCCCGTTCAGATTTTCTTTTCCGGCAGCGTTTAGAGCTTCGAGCGAGTGGATGCCCTGCACGCAGTTGAATACTCTTTCACCGAATCGTGCAGCATCGGCAAAAGTGCCGTGAGAAGCCCGCTCGCCATTAGTTTTCGCCCAGTTCGCAGCTTTTTCGTTGGTGGCATTACGCGCCCCCATCATAACTTCGTGACCGAGTTCGGTCAATTTCGTGGCGATGGCGTGAGCCACATCGCCTGTTCCTAAGATTCCGTATTTCATACTTTCATTTTTTATTGTTCGGGTTAAATTGCTTGTCGTAATTCAGAAGGAATTTTACGAGTTCGGGATTACGGTGCGACCAGCGGAAGTCGGCCGGTTTGTCGAGCGGACGGATGCTTTCCATATCTTCCGGTGTGAGTGCAAAATCGAATACATCCAGATTTTGTTTCATTCGCTCAATGCGCGTGCTTTTCGGAATGGCAATGATGCCGCGTTGCACCAAATAACGCAGAGCGACTTGCTGTACCGTTTTATCGTATCGCTCGGCTAAGGCCGTCAGTACGGGATTGGTCAGAAGGTCGGGATCGCCTTGTGCCAGCGGCGCCCAAGCCATGATACGTGTATCATAAGGATTCATTTCGGCTTCAGCGTCCCACTGCTGACTGAATACATTGGTTTTCAGCTGATTTATGGCGGGTTTGATTTCGGCACATTCAGCCATGTCCACGAAGCGGTCGGGATAGAAGTTCGAGAGTCCGATAGCACGGACTTTTCCGGCCTTTAATGCTTTCTCCATAGCCCGCCATGTTCCCGGATAGTCGCTAAACGGCTGGTGGATAAGAAGCAGGTCGATGTAATCGGTGCGTAACTTACGGAGCGATTCGTCGATGCTGCGGGTTGCCTTTTCCTCGCCCGCATTGGTAATCCACACCTTTGTCGTGAGAAAAAGTTCATCACGGGACACACCGCATTTGGCGATGGCATTACCCACGCCCTCTTCGTTATAATAAGCCTGCGCCGTATCTATCAACCGATAACCTACGCTGATGGCATTGAGTACACAACGCTCGCACTCTTCGGGCGATACCTGAAAAACACCATATCCTAATATCGGCATTTTAATGCCGTTGTTCAATTTTACAGTCTGCATATAATTCTATTTTAAGGGTTCATATTCTATTTGAGCAATATCGGCGCTCTGCATATCGAAAGCCTCTTCCGCTTTTTCCGCAATGTCGATGTGTGTCCGACTCCGGAGCAATACGTCGAAAGCGGCCTTGTCTTTAAGATCGACGACCATCATCACGGCATCGGGACGTCCAAACAGTCCGCGTGTACGACCGACCGTGATGTCTTCAATAACCGTTTCTATCTCTTTCATGGCACGCATTTCAGCCATCTTTTGTTCTACCACGTCATCGGAAATTCCTTCCTTGACGTTGATGATAAATATATGACGTAACATATTTCTTTTTTATAAATTATTCGTGTATGCGATGTAACCCGATACCTTTTACCGTAGGTAAGTCCATATCGTCGTAGATGGGGCTTTTTCCTGTCTCCAGCAGGGCGATAGTATCCATTTCCTCTTTGGACAGCGTAAAATCGAGGATATTGAAGTTCTCGATCATCCGTTCCTTGTGTACGGATTTCGGGATAACCACGATGTCACGTTGATTCAGCCAGCGAAGAATCACGGCCCCGACGCCCTTATCGTGTCGCTCTGCTATCGCTTTCAATGTGGGATGATTGAATATGTCATTCTGCCCTTCGGCAAAAGGCGCCCAGGCCTCGTGTTGGATACCTTCCTGCTGTAAGAAGGCATTGGCAGCCTGCTGCTGGAAAAACGGATGTGTTTCAAGCTGGTTTACGACAGGTTTTATTTCGTTATGTAAGAAAAGGTCTTGCAGACGTTCGTTGGAGAAACTCGTAACCCCAATAGCCCGGATACGTCCCTCTTTATAGAGCCGCTCCATAGCCCGCCATGCGGCATAGTAATTCCCGTATGGTTTGTGCATCAAATAGAGGTCAAGGTAATCCAATCCGAGCTTTCTCATCGAGAGGTCGAAAGCCCGTAGAGCATCGTCGTATTCGTAGTCTTGCACCCACAATTTGGTGGTTATGAAAAACTCCTCTCGTTTAATGCCGCTTTGCCGAATGGCGTTTCCCAACTGCTCCTCATTGAAATAGGCCGCAGCCGTATCGAATTTCCGATAACCGACCCCAATGGCATCGAGCACCACACGTTCCGTTTCGTTTTCAGGAATCTGAAAGACACCAAACCCGATGGCAGGCATCATTACACCATTGCTTAATCTTACATTTTTCATATCCTTTATGTTTTTTAATTCTGATGCAAAATTACAGAATGCCTATCATTTTATCGTTGCATTATTCGGGGAGGAATTTTCACTATTCGTGGTTTTTCGTTATTTTTGCAGGAAATGAAAGAATAAATGAAACATACAGACTTCGATGGGATTATTTTTGCTGATACATTGCAGGAGTTTAATACCTTACGATATGCAGGAAGAGTAATCCATATTCTTTGCAGCGGAGGAAATATGGGTTTCACATTTCAAGATACCCGTTATAACATCGCGGCCGGGGATTATGTAATTCTACCCAACGCCACGCTCGCATCGGAATTTTCGGATTCCGAAGACTTTCAAGGCATCCTGATGAACCTTTCGGATGCGTTCGTTTCCTCAATTGCCATCCGCAGCAATTACGGTATTATCGGGTATCTGTCGCTTTTACAGAATCCGGTTATGAAACTTTCTGCCCATGATTTTCAAGTATGTGAGCAGGCGATGCATTGTATTCGACAGCGTTTAGCAGACAAAGAGCATCTGTTTTGGGAGGAGTTGATGGGAAGTCTGCTTACGGCACATATTCTCGACCTTTATGATATTCATGCACGCAGTCAGAATAACGTGCAAGTATCGGAACATATAACTTCGTTGCTACGAAAATTCATAGAACTATTATATAACGGCGAGTATATCCAAAACCGTGATCTTGATTTTTATGCTTCTCAACTTTGCATAACGCCTCATTATCTGTCGGAGATATGCAAAAAGGTAAGTGGCAAACCTGCGACTTATTGGATTGACCGCTTTACACTTCAAGAAATCACCCGTCTGCTGCGGCAAAAAGAGCTTTCCTTGACAGCAATTGCAGAACGGTTGAATTTTTCCTCTGTCTCTTATTTTAGCCGCTATGTGCAGAAGAAAATAAAAGTAACTCCGTCAGAGTATCGGAATGATACATCTATTTGATAATACTTTCTTACGTCCATTTGCCCTTATTCTCATTTTTTATCCCTATCTTTGTTCAGGATACGAACAATATAATACTAATGAAGAAAATACTACTGACCGACTCACATAAAGAAAAGCTGTTTCAAATCCCTCTCTTCCGGGACTTACCTCTGAACATCAAACTTTCTTTGCTTGAAAAGCTGGAATTTGTAGTCTATGCAGCAGAAAAAAAAGAGATCGTTGTAACACAAGGTACTCCATGCAATAAACTATATGTATTATTGGAAGGCAAACTACGCACAGACATTATAGACGGACTTGGAAACGAGGTGATGATTGAATATATTATCGCTCCACGTACCTTTGCCACTCCGCACCTCTTCAGTTCAAACAATACATTGCCCGCCACTTTTACCGCTCTCGAAAACAGTGTGGTATTGATGGCAACCAAGGAATCGACCTTTAAGGTTATCAGTCAGGATCCACAGGTTCTTCATAATTTTCTTTGCATCGCCGGTAATTGTAATATCTGCACAGTGTCCCGTCTGAAACCTCTTTCACGTAAAACAGTGCGGGAAAGATTTATTGTTTATCTATATGAACATAAGAAAAAAGATTCATTGGTGGTAGATATCATGCATACTCAATTACAATCGCCAAATCAAAAAATTCCCGACCGAAAAACAAAATGTGTCATTGAAACATATCTTAACACAAAACAAAATGTGATTTTTGAAGCAAAATAAAAGCCTGTTTAATCAACGTTTAAACAGGCTTTAAATTTAATCTATAATCATGTAAATTGATAAGTCAGGATTAGCAACAAGCGGAAGAATGTCTTCGTCATCAAGAACACTCATTGCATAGCGATGAATACTCTTCTTTATCATTTCCAATGTTGGTTTCTCAAGGAATATTGAGCTTGCAAATGTTACCAGTTCGTTTCCTTCACTATCAGTTTTACCGATTGATTGTATTGCATATCGAATTATCCATGTTCCGTCGGATTGTTGTTCGATAGGTTTAGCCGATTTCCGGGGTAAGATATTTTTTCGCATTGCCTTTTCTTATTTGTTTTTTTAGTTGTTTTTTAAAATTATATTCGCTCTTTATTACAAAGACTTCCCAATGTCCTTCGACGTATATATATTGCCACCATTCAGGCGCAATAAGCTTGCCTATTTTGCGCCTTAGATTGTACGTGTTGAAATGTCTCATCAATCCATAGTAACTGTTCATCGTAGCCACGAAAGTTTCAATATGGGCTTCTGCGAAGCCTTCCTTCATAATCTTGTTATACTTGTTGACTGCGTCATATAGATTGCCCACAACGCGGTTTGAAATATAGATTCGACCGGGAAGAATAAATGCACCAACAAACAGGACGCCCTTTGAATAGTGTTGTATATATATCTTTTTAGGGTGGAGTTCTAAGAGTAACTGTTCTCTCAGGTAGTCGTTTAGTATTGGAACATTTTTCAGAATGTCTTCTTTAAAACGCATGACAAAGCCAAAGTCATCGACAAAACGTACATAGTGCTTTATCCCGCATATTACAGTCACATAATTATCAAATACCGAACCTATGAAATTCGCAAACTTTTGAGAAGGAAGATTGCCAATGGCAACACCGCGTTCCGGATCACTATAAAACAGGCTTTTGTCTTTAGGCAATTTATCCCACAGATACAGTGGTGATTTCCTGTGGCACTTGTTTTGTGGCTGGTGAAATATGACAACCCGAATCAGGTACAGCAAGCATTCGATGTCGTCTCCCTTGTAATTGTCGCGAATAAATATATCAATCATTTCCCATAACAGCGGCTTTGACATGGACATAAAAAAGCTTTTTAAATCACCTTTAAAAATGTATGTGTCCTGTGTATAGTTCGCACTAACTTCTTTAATCATTTCGTCCATGCGCATGACTGCAGACAGACATCCTTCACCTATACGGCAATTCTTGGAAACGTTTCCCTGCGCCTGAAACCGTCCTTCCAAAATTGGGTCAATCCGGAGGTCAATCCAATGATGCACCACACGGTCAATATAGGCGGCAGCAAATACTTCACGCAGGACAGGTTTCCTTCTCATAAAGCATTGTGAGAAATCCGGCTCATAATGACCGTACCTGATACTTTCCCATACAGCGACTAGCCCCGTGTCATAATTGAAAGAAAACTCAATGCAGTCGCCTGTATTACGCTTCTTTTTACAGCAATCATCGTAAGCTTCAATAATTGAAGATAAGGGTATGTCATAGATCGGTTTATCTGTTGCGGAAACAGGACGAACCCTGCCTGCACTATTCTTGTTGTTCGTGTTCACGTTGCCGTTGTTCATGTTCACGTACCAACTGTTCGAGGATTCAGCATTCACTGTCTTAGTCTTTCCCGGTTCATCACCGGGGGAA
>DXOJ01000307.1 GCA_019412865.1 Bacteroides sp.
ACGTATTTATAATTGCGTTTGTCGCTCTGTTTTACTTGCGGAAAAGAGAGAGAAGAACTCTGTGTCCTCCGTGTCCTCTGTGGTGAAATATAAATTATCATTAATAAAACAACCAATCCATTGTCTCTTCATCCCCGGCAAGCCCGGCATTACGAACTTTCGTTTCCGCAGCCGTGAATCCCAACACTTGCAGATAACCTTTGGGTAACATCAACGTATGCTTTCCAGCCGGAAAACTATATGCATGCACATTTGTCAAAGGCATTCCATTGATACGGACGGCATTCGTCAATACGGGTTCCGCCTGACCGTAATCATTGGCTGACGCATCGATTTCCAGTTTCGGAGCTTTTGCATATTTTTTCTGGTCGTCTTTGAAATAAGCGACTAACAATTTCACCGGAGCATCCGTTTCGAAAGTGATGCTTGTGCCTTTCTCTCTCTGCTCATTTCCATTGAAGCGGAGCGCCTTCATTCCTTTCAATTCCGGAGCTATTGCTTCTATCTTACCTGGAACATCCACAAATAAAGAAATACCCTCATCTACTTTCACTGTCGGATAATTAGAGATCAGTTTCACGTTTGCAGGAGTCCAGGCAGCAATCTCGACAGTTTCAGTCACTGCATTTCCATTCTGTTTTTCTTTCAACAAAGCGAGGTTGGCTTTGAAATTCTCCAATTCCTTCTCATAGTGTACCAGCAGTTCTTTCCAAGTCTTATTCTTTCCATCATCTCCACCGATAGGAATACGACGTTGGGCAGTCTGCATACTGTTGGCATATAAGTAATGTTCGTCCGTCAGTTCCACCAATTTGCGATAGTGTTCCAAGCTTTGTTCCATCAAAGGAATAGCTTCTTCAAGATTCTTAATCTCTTTTCCCCATTGATAATCCAATACCAGTTTGGCAGCTTTCACTTTCAGGTTGAACGCATACGCAAACTCACGATAACAATGCATATCATTCTGCAAACGTGCGAATTCATCTTTATTTGAAGAGACGGAACCAGCTGCTTTATCAATAGCCGCTACTGCTTTATCTCCATGTTCTATCACTTGAGCAACAATATCCAAAGGCATTTCACCTACATGAGGTTGCTTTTTCCATTCTTTCTCTACATACTCTATCAGCTTCTCTCCTTCCGGCCCGCAACTTTCATAGAATCCCGGATAGATTGTATATTTGTATGGATTGACAAGCTGACTCATAAACATTCCCAGTAATAACGTTTGGCGATTTCCCTCTGTGATACCGAAACGACGTAACAACTTCGGAGCGATCTCTCCGCTTTCTTCGTATGCTACACGGATATTACTTGCATTTTCGTCAGAGGTTCCGTAGAACTTGCCCAACTGATGGTCCCAGTAACCCATTTCATCTGTACGGTCGCGATGGCAGTTCCATGCATAGCGTCCCCAGGTCTGATACCAAATCCAGTCACGATCCAATTGGAACTCACGCTCATTGTTCGGCAATTTATCAGCAGTATAAGGCCAATCCCAATATGAAGCCTGTGGATAAAGGTGCAATGCATTGGCACCATGTACATTGTGCATGGCAGTTACCGCCTTCTGAACGAAATCCGGAGATCCCCAGCGGAACGGTTCCAAATTTGCCAGAATATGCACGTTACTGATGTGAATGGAACCCAACGAACTCAAATCTGTATGAATTTTCGCCCAGGGACCACGAGGCTCATAGGTAGTCAACGATTCACCATTATACTTATGCATCGTATAAAGATTCTTATAGAGTGGCAGTGCAGCATCCATCACCAGTTTACAGTCCGTATCGTGTGCACGCAATAAAAGGGGCGGTTCATCCGTACGTCCCAAAGCCTGTAATCCGTCTTTCACTCCCGGAATAATTGTTTTTGTAAACCATTCTACATCGTCCTCCACTGTACACATCGCTTCACCCAGACAAACAAGTAATCCTACATTGGGATATTTTTCAATGAAAGCAGCAATGCTCTTGCGTGTATAATCGGCAATCAGAGGAGTAATGGGACGGTTACGATCCTGTGTTTTCAGTCCGTAATGTTCAGCAAAAGGTTTGGAAAGAATAATATTATAAAACATCTGTATCACAAAGATACCGCGTTTGTCCGCTTCTTCTGTGAGGAAAGAGAACATTTCTTCATTCATCTTGAATGTTTCTTCATCTACTTCCAGTGTAAACGGATAATCTTCCAGTTTCACCAATGAGGCAAACGGATGTCCATTCCAAAGGTACAGTGAATTCATGCGGTTGGCAACCAGCATATCCAAGTATTTAATCCATTGTTCTTTATCATAAAACCAAGGGAAACTTTCCGGCGTATATGGATATTCGTATACGCCATGTCCTGGCAGGTAGGTCATCTTCTGTAACCCTACACATGCACCGCGTAATACCATTTCAGGACCATCTTCCAGTTCCTCCGGGAAGTTCAACTTACCATCCGAATCATTTACACGGTCTATCAGTTCACGGCATCCGTAAATGACACCACTCCCATCCCTGCCGGACACTCTGGTCAGATTGCCCGTCGTCGAAATATGAAAACCTTCTTTCTTGAGTGTCGTGTCATTTACTTCCGTCAACAGAATCGTTTTGATTTCAGGATCGGAGAATGTCGTGTCTCCCTGTTGCATCATTACCTGATAACCGGCTTTATCCAAGGTAGTCTGTAACTGCTCCGCACCAAACAAAACACGATTTGACGCATCTGGCGGAGTCATAATCTTCACGGTTTGCCTGCCACACGCTGCCAAAAAAAGTGTGCATGCCGCAAACATGAATAATCTGGTATTTTTCATTCTTCTGATATATATTATAGA
>DXOJ01000308.1 GCA_019412865.1 Bacteroides sp.
ATATTTTACAGCCCAAGAAGTTGAGACAATCAAAAAACGAATAGAAACGATAGAGCGATATGAGACATTTTTTTCGTACTTCGAAGACTTAATTTCCATTTGTGACAGTCGGAATTTTGGTTATTGGGTAGAACATCCTTTTTCAAAAGAGATTGATTTGAGTTCGGTAAGGTTAAAGATCTCGTCAGAGGATGGTAAAGTTATTTATTCACCAAAAAAGAATAAATGTCTCAAAGATATTATTGCTGTCAAAATTAGTGACAATATACAACTTTCTCTCTCTGCCTGGTTACAGTTGATTAAGACTAAAGATAACCGAACTTACTTGAAGATATTGCTAAACAATTCTTCGACAGAAGTAACGACCGACGGACAACATTATTATTCCATCGTGTCAGAGACGGTAAACGAAAGATGTTTCTTTGGGACTAAAATAGAAGCAATAAGCAAGCATCTTTGTCCTTATAAAAGTTTGCAATCTGATAGTCTTGATGACAAGGAAGCTCACAATCTTAATTTTCTTTATCGCAGAGTTGAG
This sequence comes from Bacteroides sp., assembly GCA_019412865.1. Taxonomy (GTDB): domain Bacteria; phylum Bacteroidota; class Bacteroidia; order Bacteroidales; family Bacteroidaceae; genus Bacteroides. The sequence continues at coordinate 539 of DXOJ01000308.1, forward strand.
GATTATGGTGTTGGACATCTTTGTTCTGTTGACTGGAAGAAAGATGAGGATGGAGTGATGCATGTCTTTTCGGAGTTTATGCCGAGTATTGAAACGCCAGATGTTGAGCCTGTTCCACGAGACAAGTCTTGTGAAGTGGCTGGACAGGACGGATATGTTTTACCCAAGCCTTATCTTGAAGATAGTCAATGCCTTCAGTTTAAATGGTTGTCATTCTTTTCAGAAACTTCTGATGAAAAGATTTTGAGTGGTTTGTTGGAGTTCGTGTCTACATACAAAATATGGATTGAGACACAACGAGATAGTATCAGTGAACTGAAAGATTACGAAACTGCTACTCAAAATGTTGATGCTTGTGAGACGGATTACGAAAGAATGAAACATAATGTGATGGAATTCTTGTCTGACTCAGCTAAGATGAAAGCATTTAGAACCATGAATGCAGCGATGTTTATGCAATTGTGGCACAACAAGAAAGAAAATCAAAAAAAGGTTAGAGATGAAGAATCTATTTTGGATTTCAATTTCTACAGAAAGGCTACAGACAACATATTCCCCAAAGTTGAACATGCAGCTTGGAGACCATTCCAGTTGGCGTTTATTCTTTTGAATCTTGATGGCATATTTAAGAGTCAAAGTGATGTCTCTTGGGCAAAACGCAATGAATTGGTCGATTTAGTATGGTTCCCGACAGGTGGTGGCAAGACGGAAGCTTATTTGGGTTTGATTGCCCTTACAATTATCAATCGCCGCTTGACTTGTGGAGAAGCGGGTTATGGCGTAACGGCTATTATGCGATATACGTTACGATTGCTGACTACCCAGCAGTTCCAAAGAGCACTGCGTTTGATTCTTGCTTTAGAGCAAATTCGTCTATGGGAAATAGATTACTACAATCTTGGTAAAGAACAGATTTCAATAGGACTGTTTGTTGGTGACCAATCACTGCCTAATTCGTTAAAAGACCTGAAAGAAGAATGTCGCAAATGGGAAAGCAGAACTGAATCTGGAAATAACAGCAAAATTCCATTGGATGTTTGCCCTTGGTGTGGTTCTAAACTGACACACGAGACAAGTCGAAGTAGTGGTGTGAAGTTTTTCTGCGAAAATGTTTTCTGTACTTATGATGTGGAAAATGCGGTGATTCCTGTCAGGTTATGTGATGACGATATCTACGTAAATCCTCCTACACTGTTGTTTGGTACAGTAGATAAATTCGCCCAATTGGCTCACAAGGTTAATACTAATAAAACTTCTGCAAGTAAGGATTCAAGACGTTTGTTTGGTCGTGGCACGAATTGGCAAAAACTACCTCCAGATCTTATCATTCAGGATGAGTTACACTTACTTTTAGGTCCGTTAGGCTCTGCTGTCAGTTTGTATGAATGTGCTATTGACCAACTTTGCACGAGAAAAGAAGGAGACTTAACAATTCGTCCTAAGATTATTTCATCAACTGCTACAACTCGTAATACGACTTTGCAGGTTCGTGCCCTCTACGATAGAGGAATAAGCATTTTTCCTAAGAATGGTATTGACTATGATGACTCTTTTTTTGCTTTCTACAAACGATGCAAAAAAAAGGGAGACGAAGATTGGTCGTTTGTCTCAAAGCGCAGGTATATTGGAGTGATGCCGACAGGCAGAACACAGATGACAACACAGATGAGGCTTGCTGCTATTCTATTTGTCCATCGTGCAATTTTTGAGAAAGAGAATTTGGCTAAGTTGAACGACAAAAATTTTATCAAAGCTGCCGATTACTATTTCACTACCATTTCTTATTTCAATAGTTTGAAAGAGGTTGGCAAAACGGATGCACAGTTCTACATGGAATTTACTAAATACACTCGTCGTCTTTACAAACGTGTGATACGTTACTCCAATATGCTGGAATGTTTCTATGCATATAACGAACGTTTCTCCAAATCAGAACTTACAGGGCGACTTTCTGGAAACGATGCAGTTGCAGAATTGAATAAGGTTCAGTCAATAAGTTGGAGTCCAGAACATCGTTTTCCTTATCAAGAGGGGGGAAATTGGCAACAGGCAATCAAACCTGACGATTTCATCCTTGCAACAAATATGATTTCTGTTGGTCTTGATGTATCAAGATTTAACACCATCATAATGAACTCAATGCCGAGAAATATTGCTGAATACATTCAGGCAAGTTCTCGGGTTGCACGAGAAAAGGAAGGACTAGTGCTGACTTTGCATAATCCTTTCCGTTCTAGAGACGTATCACATTTTGAGAAGTTTAGGGAATTCCATGAGAAGCTTTACTACTATGTTGAGCCTATCTCAATCACTCCATTCTCTCATAAGTCTGTAGAAAAATATTTACCATTATTCATTGGCGCATATGTGAGACATCTATACCCAACTTTAGCTGATAATAAATCTGCAGGCAATATAGACATGGTTAAGATAGGGGAAATTGAAAAGAAAGTTAAGAAATATTTTGCTGGGCGTCTGGAGAGGACAGCAGAACTCTCGGGCATTGAACGTGAATTGCTGACAAAAGATTTGTTTGACTATATATGTTTGATGGTTCATGAAATGCTGGAACAATGGATAAAAAAGAAAGAAGAATCGCAAGATTTGGTTTATATAAAGAATCGTTTGGGACGAGACCAGCAAGCTACGCCATTATATTCCTCTACAGAGGATTATGATGAAATTCGACAGCAGAACAAATGGAAAGTTCCTACTGCGTTAAGAATTCTTGAACCAGAGGCTGTAATCCACATTATCGAATAAAAATTATGGATATTAATAACAAAAAACAATATAATCAAGGAATTGGCAAATATAAGATTTTGTCTTCAACTGCGGGCGTAGGTTCTCTAGTCACAACAAAATGGGGAGGATTCATTATGCCGTTGAGTATTTCTGATTGGCAATTTATTAAAACGCTATCAGCAGAAATTACTAAACCAGAGAATGCAAATCATACGCTGCAGCAGCTAGGGAATTTGGCTGGTGTTGAAATAATTGATGATACTCGTTTCGTAGAGTTCTTGAAGCAAAAGAAGCAGATGACTGCATTAAAATGTTTTATCGCTGTACCTCATATTCAATTGGATAAGTTCAATCAGATTGATAAATCAGAACATCCGATTTATAAAAAGAAACAAGACTTGGGAGTAGAGCTTAAGGATGAAATGTTTGTAATTCCAGCCATCAATTTCCCTAAGTGGTTTATTTCTTCTAAGAATTATGAATTAAAGTCAATTGACGATTGGGCTGAAATTTGGAAGACGGAAAGATGTAACGATGGTAAAATGGATTATTTTGCCCCTCCTAGAGATCCTTACAAAAAGACTTTCCGCACTTTTAAGAATTCTATGCTAACGGACAAGACTGTTTATGACCTGCTTAAACCTGTTCCAATGGTTTTAATTTGTCCTAACGGTCATATTTCAGATATCCCTTGGTATCAGTATTTTTGTGCTAAACTTGCGGGCGAGAAAATAGACCGACCAGAAGGTTTTGAGCTGTTTAATTATGACTGCGTATCCTGTCCAAGTTCTCCTGATGAAAAACACAATCTCCAATGGATTACAAACCGGAACCAAGGTGAATCTTGGGGAACTCTCAAATGCTCACATTGTCAGCGCACAGTCAGTTTGGCTGGTATTATGAACATCAAGCCTTTCTGTCGTGGAGAACGTCCTTGGGATTCTGAAAACAGACCAGAGATTTGTAGGAGTGGACATGACCGAACTATCATGCAAATGGCTTTAGTAACAAGTAATAGTATTTACTATGCCAATAGCCTAAGCAGTCTTTATATTCCAAACGAGTATATTGAGAAGCCAGAAGGACAACTATCTGCTGAAGCAAATAAAATGTTGAAGAAGATAGAAGAAAAAATTTATCCAAGATACGAACGCCGCACAGAAACTCCTTCCAGAGATGATTTTTGGCAAAAAATGTTTGAAAACGGTAATACTTTGAGAGATGCTGCGGATGACGACGATATTGAGTTAAGCGAAAACGATTGGAATGAAATAAAACAGTCATTCGTAAATCCGGATGAAACAGAGGAAGTTGACGTTTTGGCAACATATCGCCTCAATGAATATCAAGTATTTGCCAAGAACTCAAAAACTCCAGGAGATAAACCCGGACTGCACTTTAAAGATATAGACCTTCCTGATTATTTAAAAGAGTATTTCACAAAGATCCAAACCATAGATACGTTAGCTGTAACTACAACTCAACTAGGATTTAGCCGAGTTTCTATGCCATCACCAAAGATTGTAAGTGAAAAGGTCGTTTACCCTGACGAACAGATAAAGCCAATTTATGCATGCAACAAAGAAGAGGTACTTGTTTTACCAGCTAACCAACTATTCGGCGAAGGAATATTTTTCATGTTTAACGAAGAGAAAGTGAATCAGTGGGCTAAATGCCATAATTTGGACGAATACTACCAATGTAATCTTAAGGATGATGACATGGGTAAATTTATGTCTGATGAAATGGATCAATATGGTAGAGCCCGTTTCTATCTTCTCCATACTTTCTCTCACATAATTATGAAAGAAATGGAATTCTCATGCGGTTATCCAACTGCCAGCTTAAATGAACGCCTTTACTATTCAGATCAGATGTGCGGTGTTCTCATATACACTGCTGACGGAGCAGAGGGCAGTATGGGTGGTCTCGTATGGCAAGGACAACCTCACTTGATTGCGCATATCATCAAAACAGCCATGAATCGAGCTCTTAACTGCTCATCAGATCCAATGTGCTGGGAAAACGAAGATGGTCTTAATCGCGCTTCTTGTTTCTCCTGTGCCATGATTTCTGAAACATCATGTGAACAACGTAATCTCGGTTTGGATCGTCGCGCACTTGTAGATGGAAGATTTGGATATTTCAAAGAAACAATAGGTTAATAATAGACACAAATTATAAGCTTCCAGTAAGTACCCGTATAAAATTGCGATTCTATATTATATGGGTACTAAAGAGAGCTTACATTACAACTGTTTCAAATCAAACGCATAACTATAATCAATCAAGCTATGCTGTTTTTCATTTTGACGCCACGCTTCTTCAGCATGACTCATTTCTGAAATTTCATTAGCCTTACTCTTCTCAAAATGAACTAATACACATTGTAAAACCTCTAATTCTTCAACTGTAAATAAAGACTGTTCAAATTGCTCAACAGTTGTAATTATACTTCCAGAATAACCATTTCCCAAATTTATAATTTCCTTTTTTAATCCATCCAAGTTCTCATATATAGTACTATAACGCACAGGAACAGGCCCATAACTTATAGCTTGGTATTGTAACCCGCTAATACCTTTACCATATTTCTTATAGGAAAGAAAATCAGAATAAAATAATAATTTATTTAGTTTTGTTTCAAAAACTCCTTGTAATGCAGATGCAAAAAAGACAATAATCTGCTTAACCTTCTCAGGAA
>DXOJ01000309.1:0-1435 GCA_019412865.1 Bacteroides sp.
TATGATGCTGGGATATTATAAAAATCCGGAAGCGACGGCACAAATTATTGATGCTAACGGTTGGCTGCATACCGGTGACCTCGGTACGTTGGATGAAGAGGGTTATGTGACAGTCCGCGGACGTAGCAAGAACCTGCTTCTCACCTCTAGCGGACAGAATATCTATCCCGAAGAAATTGAAAGCAAGCTGAACAACATGCCGTATGTTTCGGAGTCACTGATCGTCTTACAGCACGAAAAGCTGGTAGCCCTGATCTACCCGGATTTCGACGATGCTTTCGCTCATGGATTGCAGCAGACGGATATTCAGAAAGTAATGGAGCAAAACCGTATCGAATTGAATCAACAGCTTCCTAACTATTCTCAAATAAGCAAGATTAAAATCCATTTTGAAGAATTTGAAAAGACTGCGAAAAAGTCAATCAAACGCTTTATGTATCAGGAAGCAAAGGGATAATATCTCAAATAATAAAATAAGTATTCTCGCAAATAAAAACAAAAACGGTGGACAGCCTCAACACTGTCCACCGTTTTTTTCTAACCTCTAACCAACTTTATTTATACTACCTGTTTTCTATCTTTCTACCTAAAAACGAATCCTATTTCCATTATTAACAGTCTAACTTTATAATCAATCAGTCTTTTTTAAGTGCTATAAATGAAATAGCCTGTCCGCCTCCGGCAGCCATTCGTATGTTCAACGTATTTTCAGAAAATAGTTCCCCTTTGCTTTACGCACGATGGCTACAAATTCACCCGGTTCTCCTGCCAATGCTTTCGATTCGTCACAATCCGGATCGAAGTCGCGGAAGAACTGGAAAACCGGATGGCCTTCATTATTTTCAATCAACAATGAGTCATCTACTAAAATGTTATACAACGGTTTACCGTTGTCGTCTACTGTTAAAGCCATTTTGATATGACCGTCCGGCGATTTCATTTCCGTTTTCGGACTGCTACACCCGTAACATCCCAGCACACAGAAAAGCTCCAATGACACAATTTATTTTCATAGCATATCTATTGTTTGTATATAGTACAACTCAAAAAGAAGAAACACTTAAATGTAGCGCAGATTTCTTTCTCCGGATGCCAGGAAAAAAGTATCTTTGCACATAAACAATCTGAATTATGGCAAAGATACTATTGGTTGAAGATGAAATTAATATCGCCTCTTTCATCGAACGGGGACTCAAAGAATTCGGGCATTCGGTAAGCGTCTGCCATGACGGGGATACGGGTTGGAAAATCCTTCAGGACGAACCTTTCGACCTTTTAATACTGGACATTATCATGCCTAAAATAAATGGTTTGGAGCTTTGCCGCCTTTATCGCCAAATGTTCGGGTATCAAATCCCGGTAATCATGCTGACAGCTTTAGGAACAACCGAAGACATCGTCAAAGGACTGGATGCGGGAGCAGATGATTATCTCG
>DXOJ01000309.1:1445-3253 GCA_019412865.1 Bacteroides sp.
TATCTCGTCAAACCTTTTAGTTTCCAGGAACTGGAAGCACGCATCAAAGCCCTGTTGAGACGCAACAAAGAAGTCCCTTCCAATCTATTGACTTGCGATAACCTGGTATTGGACTGCAATACCCGAAAAGCCAAAAGGGGTGACATAGACATTGACCTTACTGTTAAAGAATACCGCCTGCTCGAATATTTCATGACTCATCAAGGGGTTGCCCTCTCACGTATCACTCTGCTCAAAGATGTATGGGACAAGAATTTTGATACCAATACCAATATCGTAGATGTTTACGTAAATTATCTCCGGGTAAAGATTGATCGTGACTTTGATAAAAAACTAATCCATACAGTCGTAGGATTAGGATATATCATGAATACTTAAACTCACCAACACTAATCCCGGCTATGAAAATAGGTTCCAAAATAGCTCTTTTCTATATGTTAATCAGTGTGTTGACTACTGTCATTATCATTGCTGTATTTTATATTTTCAGTACGCAGTACATCAATAAGCTCTATGCTTCTTACCTGCGTGAAAAAGCCTACCTGACCGCACAGAAGCATTGGGAAAAAGATGAAGTAGACGAACAGAGCTACCAGATTATCCAACGCAAATATGACGAACTCCTGCCTGAAGCCCATGAGATTCTTTTAAATATGGACAGTCTTTCCGAAGTACGTGATACACTGAATAAATACCTCACGCAACACCAGCAGGCTCTTCTGCTGGCAGGACAGGACAGCATCCCTTTCTCCTTCAAATATAAGGATCAACTGGGAGCCGCCCTTTATTATCCGGATAATGAAGGCAACTTTATCGTACTCGTCATGTCCCGGAATGCCTACGGAACAGAAATCAAGGAACACTTATTGTTGCTTTCCATATTTCTCATCTTAGCCAGTTCCGTCCTGATCTTTTTTATCGGAAAAATATATTCCGGCCGTATTCTGGTTCCCCTGCAACACATACTAAAGGAATTGAAAAGAATACGTGCCAACAGTCTGAACCGCCGATTAAAGACTACTGGCAATAATGACGAACTGGAGGACATGATAAAGACATTAAATAGTATGCTCGACCGTTTGGACAGTGCATTCAAGGCAGAAAAGTCCTTTGTCAGTCATGCTTCACATGAGTTGAACAATCCGATTACTGCCATTCAGGGAGAATGTGAAATCAGTCTGCTGAAAGAAAGAAGCACGGGAGAATACATTGAATCCCTTCAACGAATTTCTTCAGAAAGCAAACGGTTATCCAGTCTGATCCGGCATCTTCTTTTTCTTTCACGACAAGAAGAAGAACTCCTGAAAAACAATATTGAAGAGATTATTCTGGCCGATATATTAAAAGAGTTGACAGCTTCCGATGAGAGAATCCATCTTCATTTGGAAGAGACAGACCCGCAGATGACTGTAAAAGCCAATCCATATCTGTTGAAGATAGCATTAAAAAATATAATAGATAATGCCTGCAAATACTCCGAGAAAGAGGTAAATGTGACTCTCTACCGGGAGCAACAACAAGTCATTCTTGATATAGAAGACCGGGGAATCGGTATTCCACAAGAAGAAATAGAACACATATTCCAGTCTTTCTATCGGGGCAGTAATACCCGGGACTATGCCGGACAAGGCATCGGACTTAGCCTGACCCTGAAAATCATCTCTGCTTATCACGCAAAGTTGGATATATTTTCAGAAATAGAAAAAGGAACAAAAGTACGGGTGATTTTTTAATTCACCCTTCTTTTATTCCTTTCTCCCTCTACCTACTGAAAACCTACAAATTTAATCTATGAGAGTTTTTTTCAC
>DXOJ01000031.1 GCA_019412865.1 Bacteroides sp.
GCGTACCACTGCCCTTTGTATTCTACAATAGAACCATGATTGGTTTCGATACCGGTACCTTCCATATAAATTCCCCTGTACTTCCATGGTCCTAACGGATTGTCACTTGTTGCATAATTCATGCGGTTCCCACCCGGCTGGTGGTTATCCGAATAAGACAAATAATAAATGTCCTTATATTTATGTATCCAAGTAGCTTCATGAAAATCAACAAGCCCTTCCATCAATCGCAAAGGTTCGGCCAATTCCATCATATTTTCTTTTAGTTTCGCTCCCATACAACGACCGCCACCACCGAAATAGAAATACGCTTGTCCATCCTGATCAACATATACACAGGGGTCGATCATGGCAAATGTATCACCCAATCCTTCTATATACCCTTGTACTTTAAACTCACGATCCGGATATTTACTGGTAGCCACTCCAATCTTCCAGGTGTGATTCCAGTCTGTTCCGCTTGGATGCGGAAAATAGTAATAATAGGTTCCATCCTTATAAGCACAGTCCGGTGCCCACATAAATCCCCCTTCTTTTCTTCCCCAAGGCACTTGTGATGAGTTTAGAATCTCACCATGATCTTTCCAGTTTATCATATCATCCGTAGAAAACACATGATAACGATCCATCAAATCACATCCCCGGGGAGGATTTACATCATGGGAAGCATAGATGTATAAGCGGCCATCTTCCCAAACATGGGCCGAAGGATCAGCAGTAAACAAATGAGTTATAAAAGGATTTCTGCTTACAGTATCCATTTTTTCCACATCCTCCCAGTTATCCGTACGAAACGATGAAGCCGGTAAACCATATACATCAAAAAGACTTCCTTCCACATAATCTTTATATCCATAGCGAATAGCTACAGGAACCGGTACCTGGTCACAGGTCACTGCCAACAGTCCTCTCCGTCCTTCCACTATAGCCCTCGCGGGATAAAACTTACGATCACTTCCCGCCATTTCAAATCCTTCTAATTCTACTTCAAGCGGAGCTACTCCTTCCGGCACATTATCAAAATTGACATATACCTTATTACCTTCGATACTCATAGAATGATAGACAGGACCGGAATAACCAAAGGAATTCCGCTGATAAGTTTTAGCCAATGCCCAATATGCCAATCTCTTACCCACTTCTTCTTTTTTTGCCGGATGGATTTGTGTCTTAGCTCCAATATCCATAGTTACAGCCATACCGCAATTAGGCACAATTTTCATCATTTCCAACTGTGCTTCCCGAATGCCCGGCGCTCCCTTTTTCTCAATACCTCCATAAGTATATGGAGCTATCTGCACATAATAGAATGGAAAATCACCCACTCCAAAATCTTTCCGCAGTCCGGCTACAAAAGCAGGCATCAGTCTTTTATAAAGCTGAGGGTTGTAACTGTTGCTTTCTCCCTGATACCAAATCATTCCTTTAATAGTATAAGGTATCACAGGGGCAATCATTCCATTATACAAAGAAGAGGTATTCGAATCAGTGACTTCGTCTTTAAATGGCGCAACAGCTTCTTTTGACATCCACGCCTGTACACGGGTACCTCCCCAATCTGAAATCACCAAACCGATCGGAACCTCCAATACCTCATTCAGATAACGGGCAAAGAAGTAAGCTGCCGCACTGGTTTCAGCTACGCCTTCCGGAGTATGTTCATTCCAAACACCGCCACATGTATCTAAAGGTACAGGCGAAGGATTCTTTTTAACAGTAAACATACGTATGGGAGTTTCTTTACGGGCCTTCACTAATATATCTTGTGCACCTTCCACAGGTTGCCGATGAAATCCTTTCATTGGCATCTCCATATTAGATTGTCCTGAACAGAACCAAACTTCACCAATCAATATATTCTGCAACGTTGTTATTTCACCATCATCAAACATGATTTCAAATGGTCCTCCGGCCGACGGAGTCATTACCTGAATACTCCATTTACCGGATGTATCCGCACTAGTCACGTATTTCTTTTTATTCCATGAAGTTATCACTTTGACTTGTCTGGAAGGAGAAGCTGTTCCCCAAAGATTTACGGTAGTCTGCTGTTGCAGCACCATATTATCTCCCAATACAGTCGGAAGCTTTACCTTAGCTGACACCGATTGTGATAAAATAAATGCCAGGACAATTAAGATAGATTTTGCTTTCATCAGATTATATTTAAAATTAAACTTTTCGGCAAAGGAAAGAATGCCGACTTAAACAAAGGCTTAAATAATCGCATAATTGAGAGCTTAAAATGCGTGTACATGATATTTTAAGCGCATTTTTTTCTTATATCGGTTAATGAATCATCCACGATGCATTTACATTCAAACACTTACCTTTTACCCGGATTATCAATGGATAGCATGGCCTCACTGCCATATCCCCCGCTCCCGGACCATCATTGACAGTAGGATTGGAAGGGATACCCGATGCCTTCCCCAATACAACTTCAATCTCTTCTATTCCGGGTAGTTCAAAAGTGATTTCGGCAGAAGGAGTATGACAAATAAAGCCATGTTGATAATGCCAGACCATCGTTCCCTGAATACATTGATGCACTTCCGAATCATTCAATAAAATAGCTGTGCCTTCTCCCTGCAATAATGGTTTTTCATTGAACATTATCACATATTCGTATAGATGTTCATCAGTTGATTCACACATAAAAGTATCCTTCAGCAAATTACCGGATAGCTTCATTTTGCGTATCATTTTCACTCCCGGATAAGCTTCATCTATTTCAGCTGCCGCATGAGTATCATCGAATGCAATCAGTTTTCCTTTCTTGTTCTTTTGATCTTTAGCGTCCACCAATACAGTGCTGTGGGATAATGTCCGTTTATACCATTTTAAATAATCAGGAATACCATAACCTGAAGTCCCAAAATCAGAAACTAGTTCCGTTTTTCCATTATGGAGAGTAAATGAGAGTTTATCAGGATGTTCATGCCCACGTTCATTGCCACTGTATTTCAACACAACCGTCTTATCTCCGCTACGAAGCAGACAAAATCCGGAAGTATCAAATAAATAACTCTTTTGAATAAGCGGAGTTCCGGATGAGGGTATAGCTTTCCCACTAAGCAATGCAGCCGGATCAAGGCGTTTCTTTCCGGCATAGATTTTTTCCAATACTTCCTGTAAAAGCGGATCATGCAAACGAACATTTGCTATCTCATAAAGCGCAGACTGTGACAACAGATTGGCTCCATACCATCCGTCACTATGTGCTGGAAACGATAAATCAGGATAGACTCCTTTCACTGGTTCGACAAACATAGCATGCATATCTTCATCATACAAATTTATATTTCTGCATCTTACCGCCTCTGCTGTTTTCAGTAAAGCCTCCAATGGATAATAATGATAGTGGGGAGAACCCTCATTTATCCACCCGTCTTTATTCAGATGCCGCTTCAGAGTATTCCGATAACCCTCTTTTTGATTCACTGCTATCTCAATAATCGAGTCTTTTTCCAATGCAACTCCCAAAGCCGCTAATCCACTGTTCAGCCACATCTGCCAGTTTCCTTCGGCAGGACGATGTAAAAGCAAGTCAACAGCCGGTTTCAGATATCCATTCTCTATTATTTCTTTTTCTTTTTTTATCAGCGTCTTTTTTATTGCGCCATATACCATTGCTATATCTGTAGCCCAACTGGATTCATCCAAACTTTGCGCAAATGCCTTTCCACTATGCTGATAGGTTTCTTTTCCGGCTGCATCATGTACCTTATAATTCGGGTACCTGGCAGCATAATCCAGTAGCATATCCCGTATGTAACCGGCATACTCTTTTCTTCCCGTAGCTAAATAGAGATATGTACAATTGACCATATAATCACGGTTCTTCATGTGAAGCATATAAATCCATGCACGGTCATAGCGTTCAACACCCGCCCAGTCTTTCCCACAAGCAGAGCAGTAATGTTGATTTGGTTTATTCCAATCGAATGTGAACAGCAAATTATGCTTCGGACAGAAATAATGATGAAAATGTCCTCCTTCTTTTACAGGGACTTCCAACGAATGTTTTCTCCGTTCCACCACTTTCTCTTCCATGTCTTTTATTATCTCTTTCCCCCATTCTACCTTGGCAGAAAGCCGTATATTCTTTTCATCCTGTTTAGAGAAAAAATAAAAATCTTTTTTCTCACCGACTGTACTTCCCCATGCTGATATAATGCAGTTCTGACAGATGAACAGCCCGATAATAATATTTTTCTTTATCATAAGTAACTAATCAAAATTAAGCAGCATAATGACTAAAGTTA
>DXOJ01000310.1 GCA_019412865.1 Bacteroides sp.
ACTCTATATTGTGTATTCGCGGGAACTGGTATCAAGAACCGTCGTCGTAAACTCCGCCGTCAACGTGAATTGGACGTTTATTTCCAGGCGAATAAAGATAACATTATTAAGAAATAACAGAAAAGAAATATGAAATCAGTATTGATAACATTCGACCAGGCTTATTACGAACGAATCATGGCGTTGCTCGACCGTTTGGGTTGTCGTGGCTTTACATACCTTGAAAAAGTACAGGGACGTGGTTCGAAAACAGGCGATCCGCATTTCGGAAGCCATGCCTGGCCAAGTATGTGCTCGGCTATCCTGACAGTGGTAGAAGATAACAAAGTCGATTCATTGCTCGACACCTTGCATAAAATGGATTTGCAGACGGAACAATTAGGTTTGCGTGCATTTGTGTGGAACATTGAACGGACCATTTAAATGTGATCCGGTAGATAGATAAAAAGGAAAGGAGAATCTAATAAATAATGTAGATTCTCCTTTCTTTTTGTGGCTTTTGTCTATCTTTGCGGTCGTTTGGGATTTTAGAAACATTATGGAGATAATAAAGAATTATTTGAAATATTCGTTGTGGTTCGTACTGATTGTATTTGCAGCCTTACTCGGGCTTCATTGGCTTCCGGTACTGACCATTGACGGGCACACGATGAGGCGTGTAGACCTTTTGAGCGACCTTCGTTATCCGGAATCGGAGATTGCCACAGCTGATTCGGACAGTATCCCTTTGCCTCCAGTTGTAAAGCCGGTCTTTGTAGATACTTGTCGTGCAGGTATGACTTGCATTGAAGATTACAGTGATTCCACCCTCCGGGGGATGGCTCCTTTTTATGAAGCACTCAATCGTATCTCTTCCAGTGATTCAGATGACTCTGATGACAAACAGGTACGCATTGCCGTATTCGGAGACTCCTTTATCGAAGCGGATATATTTACGGCCGACTTGCGCGAAATGCTTCAGAAACAATTCGGCGGTTGCGGTGTAGGTTTTGTTACCATCACCTCCATGACAAGCGGTTACCGCCCTACAGTACGGCATACATTTGGCGGATGGTCCAGCCATGCAGTAACAGACAGCGTCTATTTTGACAAGAAGAAACAAGGCATATCCGGTCACTATTTCGTTCCCCGGAATGGAGCTTATGTAGAATTGCGCGGGCAAAATAAATATGCCTCCCTGCTTGATACTTGCCAGCGTGCCTCCATTTTCTTTTATAATAAGGATTCTGTACTTCTTTCTGCCCGTGTGAACAAAGGGGAAAGCAAAAATTATTCATTAGGTCCTTCCGATGGATTACAACAAGTTCAGGTGGACGGACGCATCGGTTCTATCCGTTGGACAGTAGATCGTGCGGACTCTACCCTGTTCTATGGCTTGGCAATGGATGGAAAGAAAGGAATTATTCTCGATAACTTCTCGTTACGTGGCAGTTCTGGTCTTTCTCTGCGTGGTATTCCGGTACAAATGCTGAAGCAGTTTAACCGCCAGCGTCCTTACGACCTGATTATCCTCGAATATGGCCTGAATGTAGCTACCGAACGAGGACGCAATTATGATAATTACCAGAAAGGATTGATTACTGCTATCGAGCATCTGAAAGAATGTTTCCCACAAGCGGGAATCCTACTGTTGAGCGTCGGCGACCGTGATTATAAAAACGAGAACGGTGAACTTCGCACTATGCCCGGTGTTAAGAATCTGATTCGTTATCAGCAAAATATTGCGGCCGAAAGTAATATTGCTTTTTGGAATATGTTTGAAGCCATGGGGGGAGACGGAAGTATGGCAAAACTGGTTCATGCTAAACCTTCTATGGCAAACTACGATTATACACATATAAACTTCCGAGGCGGCAAGCATTTGGCGGGACTGCTTTATGAAACCATGATTTATGGTAAGGAACAATACGACAGGAGGCGTGCTTATGAGAAAGAATAACCAGTTGTCGATCTTTATTCTTATTCTCACCGGTATGTTAAGTACCCTTTGTTTACTTACAGAAGCAATCGCACAAGACCGTATGCCTATATGTCCTCCATTAGGGAAGACTACAAAGCTGATAAAGCCCTTACGGGAAATGAACTGGGCGAATGATACGATTGCTGTACAAATAGCCTTTCCTTCAGCCTTCCGCGAAACTGGGCGGAATGAGATTCTTGATAGTATTGCTCTGCTAGCTCCCGTCTTTGAACATCTCCGCCAAGTGCGTGCCGGACTTTCTGAAGATACAGTCCGCATCTTTCATATTGGCGACAGTCATGTACGTGGACATATCTACCCTCAAACCACTGGTACCCGTTTGACAGAAACTTTCGGTGCTGTTTCTTATATAGATAAAGGCGTCAACGGAGCTACGTGCCTTACATTTACCCATCCGGATCGTATTGCTGAAATCGCCTCCTTGAAGCCCGAACTATTGATTCTCTCTTTCGGAACCAATGAAAGCCATAACCGGCGTTATAATATAAATGCCCATTACAATCAGATGGATGAACTTGTGAAACTGTTGCGCGACAGTCTTCCTAACATCCCCATTCTTCTGACTACCCCTCCCGGTTCCTATGAAAGTTTCCGGCAACGGAGGCGTAGACGCACGTATGCCATCAATCCCCGTACGGCAACAGCAGCGGAAACCATCCGCCGTTATGCAAAAGACCATCGCTTGCTCGTGTGGGATATGTACGATGTCGTCGGAGGAAAGCGTCGTGCCTGCACGAACTGGACGGATGCAAAGCTGATGCGTCCCGATCATGTACATTATTTACCTGAAGGATACATCCTGCAAGGAAATTTATTATACCAAGCACTTATCAAAGCATATAATGACTATGTTTCCCATTGATATAGATTTCAGTAGACTGAAAGAGGTACTTACCTACGATCCGCAAGCGCCGATGATATTCAGCAGTGGCATCTTCCTTTGGTTGTTCGCTGCTTTCATGGTAGTGTATGTGTTGTTACAACGTAAATATACTGCCCGTATCTTGTTTGTTACCCTCTTCTCCTACTATTTTTACTATAAGAGTAGCGGTACTTATTTTTTCCTGCTTGCCATAGTCACTGTTGCCGACTTCTTGCTTGCGCAACTTATGGAGCATACCCAAGGACATTGGAAGCGTAAAGGATTGGTAACTTTGAGTCTGGGTATTAATCTAGGACTTCTTGTCTATTTCAAATATACCAATTTCCTGGGTGGAGTGATAGCGTCATTGATGGGAGGAGAATTTACCGCTCTTGATATATTCCTGCCGGTCGGTATCTCCTTCTTTACTTTCCAGTCGCTAAGCTACACCATCGACGTTTATCGGAGAGACATAAAGCCATTGACGAATCTTTTGGACTATGCTTTCTACGTATCTTTCTTTCCCCAGTTGGTGGCGGGACCTATCGTGCGTGCCCGCGACTTTATCCCGCAAATCCGGAAACCTCTCTTTGTCTCGCAGGAGATGTTCGGCCGCGGAATCTTTCTGATCGTATCCGGTCTTTTCAAGAAAGCCATTATCTCCGATTATATCAGTATAAACTTTGTAGAACGTATTTTTGATAATCCTACTCTCTATTCCGGTGTTGAGAACCTGATGGGAGTCTATGGTTATGCTTTGCAGATTTACTGTGACTTTTCCGGATATAGCGACATGGCTATCGGTATCGCCTTATTGTTAGGTTTCCATTTCAATCTCAACTTTAATTCGCCTTATAAGTCTGCCTCTATTACTGAATTTTGGCATCGTTGGCACATCTCTTTATCCAGTTGGTTGCGAGATTATCTGTATATCTCTTTAGGCGGAAACCGGAAAGGTAAGTTCCGGCAATATCTGAATCTTATCATTACCATGTTTTTGGGTGGATTGTGGCATGGTGCCTCCTGGAACTTCGTTCTTTGGGGAACTTTTCATGGAGTAGCCTTGGCAATCCATAAAATGTGGATGTCTATCACCGGGCGTAAGAAAGGAGAGGAAAGTCACGGTTGGCGTCATGTGTTTGGAGTAATTATCACTTTCCATTTTGTCTGCTTCTGCTGGATATTCTTCCGCAATGCCGATTTCCAGAATTCAATGGATATGTTGGGACAGATATTCACCACTTTCCGTCCGCAACTGTTCCCGCAATTACTAGAAGGATATTGGAAAGTGTTTGCGTTGATGTTGCTTGGCTTCCTGCTTCATTTTGCTCCCGATAGTTGGGAAAATGCAGTTTGTCGAGGCGTTATTCGTTTGCCGTTCCTAGGAAAGGCAGTATTGATGGTCGCTTTGATTTACCTGGTTATTCAGATAAAGAGTTCGGAAATTCAGCCGTTTATTTATTTCCAGTTTTAAAGTCTTTTTCACATCGGGGAATAAATAGTTCTGATGCACGAAACAAAATCTTCCTCTAGGGAGGGTGGATTGGTTAATGTAGGACAAACTAGTCATTTTGTTGATTAATAGGGATACTATTCAGTATATTTTTTCTTTCTTTGCAAAGGAAAAAATCATTAATCAAATGGATAATTCATTCACTTATCAACCGGCAGCCGACCGTTATGAACGTATGCAGTATAAATATTGCGGTAAGAGCGGCTTGCAGTTACCTCTTATTTCTTTGGGCTTGTGGCACAACTTTGGTAGTGTGGACAACTTCACCGTGGCAACCGATATGATAAAGTATGCTTTTGACCACGGTATCACTCATTTCGATTTGGCGAATAACTACGGTCCTGTTCCGGGAAGTGCGGAAACCAACTTCGGACGTATTTTGAAAGAAAATTTCCAAGGTTATCGGGATGAGATGATTATCTCTTCCAAAGCCGGACATGAAATGTGGGCGGGCCCTTACGGTGGCAATAGTTCCCGTAAGAATCTGATGGCAAGTATCGACCAGAGTCTCCGTCGCACGGGATTGGAGTATTTCGATATTTTTTATAGCCATCGCTATGACGGTGTTACTTCGGTGGAAGAGACCATCCAAACATTGATTGACATCGTGAAGCAAGGGAAAGCCCTCTATATCGGAATCTCCAAATATCCGCCCGCACAGGCGCGTATAGCCTATGAGATGATGGCGAAAGCCGGAGTCCCTTGTCTCATCAGCCAATATCGGTATAGTATGTTTGACCGTGCGGTTGAGGCTGAAACGATTCCTTTGGCATCAGAATACGGTTCCGGTTTGATTGCTTTTTCTCCCTTGTCGCAAGGACTATTGACGGATAAGTACCTGAACGGCATCCCGGAAGGTTCACGAGCCGCACGCTCTTCCGGTTTCCTTCAACGTTCGCAGGTCACTCCCGAAAGGGTGGCAGCTGCCCGGCAGTTGAATGAAATCGCCCGCCGCCGCGGACAAACACTAGCTGAAATGGCATTGGCATGGGTGCTGAAGGACGAACGGATGACATCGGTGATAGTGGGGGCAAGTTCTGTGAATCAGTTGGCAGACAACTTGAACGTATTGGGGCATTTGGAGTTTACGGCCGCCGAATTGAAGGAGATAGAAGATGTTTTGCTTCAATAAGTAGCGGGGCAGATAGCCAAGAACGTGACGAGTTGGCGTGCCGTTATATGTTGCCGAAGAAAACGGATAATGCTGTTTTTGCGGTTTTTCACAGTGCCCACGCTGCATTGCAGTTGAATGGCTATTTCCTCGTTTTTTAGTCCCTGTTCAAAACTAAGAGAGAAAACCGTGCGCAGCTCGTCGGGTAAATGCTCAATGGCATCGTAGAGCAAATCAAGTGTTTCTTGCTCTATGATAGAATCGCTTAAATCGACAGACAAGTCGTCAAATGCCGACAGGTAGTTTTGATGACTGTTGCCTTTGCGCAAAACCGATATGGCAGCGTTGTGTATGGAATTGTAGAGGTAAGTTTTTAAATGACCGGCAGAGTGGAACGATTTGCGTAAAGTATAGGTGCTGTAGACAGAGTCTTGCACGCAATCTTCTGATAGAAACGCAAAGTCGGCTCCCAAACAGCGAGAAGCATACAATATGAGGGAAGGGTAGACTTGTTTGTAGAAACAATCTATCTTTCCTTGCTTGAAATCATTGAAAATTTCTTCTGTAAGAATCACGTTGTTTGGCTTAAATTCATTGCAAATGTAATGAAATGATTGGCAAATCAAAAAGAAAATAAAAAAATATGGGCGTATTGTTGTCTTTTTAATATCTCAGTGCGTATAAGGTGTATGACTTCGCAAAGAAGTATATTCTTTAATTATACTAATAAGAGATAATATGAGAACTACAAAGTATGCTTTCGCGGCACTGTTGTTTGTTATGGGAACACAGGCTCATGCACAGTTGCTAAAAGGAATGGTTAAAGGCGAAAAGGTGGAGGATGCCGTCATTTCTTATTCCCCCGATGGATATGCAGTCAATGCACAAGTGATTGACTTGGGAATAAAAGAGGATGGCTCTTTTGTTTTTGATATGGATTTTAACGGTGATGAAACAGACGTGGAAGTCCTGTTGGGTGATAATATGCTGGGTGCCCATCTTGCAAAAGGAAAAACGCTTGTGATGGACATTCAAAAAACGGATGGGGGATATGAGGTGCAGTTTAAAGGAGATGAGGCCCGATTGAGCTCTTTTGTTAATATGATGAAGCAGGCTTATGATGGAATGCGCTATTGGTCGCCCGATCCCTCGACAGAAAAGAGCAATGCTGAATATAGGGCTCTATTGGAAAAAGAGAATAAGAAGGTGAAGGAGCTGTTGCCAACCCTTAAAGATAAAAAGCAGCAAACCTATTATGCTAAACTGGCCGATTATAATTATAGATGGTGCAAGCTGCGCCTTATTATGGATGAATATGGTGGAAGAAAGGATGCAGACTATCGGAAAGATGCAGACTTTAAGGTGACTCTTGCCGATATTGATGTGAACGACCCCATTGCTTATCAAACCAACTTGTCGCTTACCAAAGTTTTTGCTTCTACTACCTGTGCGCAGGATGCGAGCGAAAAGTTCTGTCGTGAAGTGATGAAGTTAATAGACGATGAGGTGACACTGCCCAGTCTACGCTCTACGATGGTGATGATGATAGGACAGCAATACCTGATGTCTGGGGAGGCACATGAAAACCACGAAGCTTTTATCAATGATTTGAAGGCTTGGGCTGGGAAAGACGCACCGATGCTTGACACTATGAT
>DXOJ01000311.1 GCA_019412865.1 Bacteroides sp.
ATTTTTATTTTATCGGCTGAAAGACAGCCGATAAAATTGTCGTGGCGGAAAATAGGATGGTTACCGCAAGTTGCATTTATAAAAACAAAGCTTGCAATTATAAAAATGGAACCTTCATTTATATAATCAAAAGTTGCAATTATAGTTTGCCCTATAACCTTACTAAGTTTTCTTCCCATGCAAAAGAAGTTTGCATAGGATGAAAAGAAACTTTTCTATACGTACTTGAGAGGCCAAATAAAAAAGGTCCGAACTCTTCAGTCCAGACCTCCTAATTAGAAAAAGGGATTTATTCATCCCGTATTATCTCATATCAGTTATATGTGAAACTCACTTTTATTTTTCCCCGGTCTCACTCAACCCATACTTTGCCCTTGTTATATTCTGAATGATCTCTCTCTGTACACTTTCCAAGGCACTTATTTCTTTTTGTAATAACTCCAAGGCAGAACCTTTCTGCAATAAATAAGACCGTTCAGTATATTTTATATAAGAAGTCGGAATCTCCTGCTTCTTTTCTTTATAATAGGCAATCGCATATCGCAAAGCTTCCGATCTATATTTGTAGACAGCCTTTCGTTCGGCATAGTACAAATCTTTATAAGCATTCTCTTCACTTCTCAACTTTTTCCAGAATGCAGAAAAGGCTGTGGATACAGCATCTTTCTCTTCCTTGGTTACCGCCTCTTTCTGCTTCTTCACCAGATCTTTATATTCCTTGTATGTATTTAAAAACTTATCCAGTTCCTCTTTACTGGCTTTATGTTCCAGACGATAAGTCTCCAAAGAAGCAGGATGCTCATATTCGACAACCTGTTGCAGATAAGGCAAATCGTTCCAACTTATATATTTATTGTTTGCTTCACAGTAATCTGCATAAGCTGCTGCAAGCTGCCAACTATATTCTTTTGTCTTTTGACTCAATTCCTCGCTGATGGCGGACAAATTCTTTTCCATCTCTTTCAAGTCCTGTGCCGATGCCGTTTGCATACTCCCCCATCCGGAGAGAAACAAACAAAAAATACTCCATAAAACCGTTTTCATAATAAAATGATTTAAATTTCCTCCAAAGTTATTATTTCTCTACAGAATTCCAAACACTATTACAGATTTGCGATATATTTCCATAATGGAGCAGCATTCAGCGCTTGCATAATTTCGTTCTTATCGAGCAGGCTTCTCACTTCTTCCAATGTGAGCAGATGTACAGTGATATCTTCAGTAGCTTCCAGATGCTGATGGTCTATCAGTTCCACGTCTGTGGCAAGAAAACAGTAAGTCAGATTAGTATGAGTGCTCGGATTAGCGGAAATCACCATATACTCTTGCCAATTACCTTTTCCGTAGCCCGTTTCTTCCCACAATTCACGCTGGGCGGACACCAACGGCGAAGCATCTTCCTTCTCGCAAACACCGGCACACAGTTCATAACAAGTTCGTTCGATTCCCGGACGGTACTGGCGGACAAAAACGAATTTACCATCTTTGGTAATGGCAATGGTATTTACCCAGTCGGGATACTCAAGAATATAATATTCGGGGATATGGTTACCATTGGGAAGTAACATATCTTCGCAGCGCACAGTCAGCCATGGACGGCGAAATAGATATTTGCTACTCACCGTTTTCCAGGCTCTATTCTTTTCTTCCATAAGGTCTAATTTTTCTTCCGGCAAAAATACGAATTTCCCCCGGATTATCCTACCTTTCGGTTGCTTGTTTTCATTCGTCTGCGTCGATGCAAGTGATCTCTATCTCATGTATCTGCTGCAGGTATTTTTTGGTAGAACTTACCAAAGAACTTCCCATGTAGAATAAAAACATCAGGCTGATAATAACCATCAATGCACCAATCATAGCAAAACGACTGCGCTGTTCAAAAATACTGCTATTCATAACTCTGCCTCCTCTTATTTTTTGTCCACTACAAAGATAACACGCGAAGGCTACAAAAAAGTGACAAGAATGTTTCAAAAAACTTAAATATTGAAATTCTGTTCGTATCTTTGCACCAACTAACTAACAACCTTTTTATTACAATATGGCATTTACGAATAATATTATGATTGTCCGGCATAAATTGCTGGCGGACCTTGTTAGACTCTGGAAAAACGACGAATTAGTGGAAAAGATAGACCGGCTCCCGATTGAGTTGAGTCCACGAAAATCAAAACCCGTAGGACGTTGTTGCGTACACAAAGAACGTGCGGTGTGGAGATACAAGACTTTTCCCCTGATGGGACTGGATATGACAGACGAACACGACGAAATTACCCCGCTTTCCGAATATGCACGATTGGCTTTGAGTCGCCCCGAACCGGAGAAGGAGAATATCATGTGCGTCATCGACGAGGCCTGTTCTTCCTGTGTGCAAATCAATTATGAAATAACCAACCTTTGTCGCGGATGTGTGGCACGTAGCTGCTACATGAACTGCCCGAAGGATGCAATACGTTTCAAGAAAAACGGCCAGGCAATGATTGACCATGACGCGTGTGTCAGTTGTGGTATTTGTCACAAAAGTTGTCCTTACCACGCTATCGTATATATTCCCGTGCCTTGTGAAGAATCTTGTCCGGTAAAGGCTATCAGCAAAGACGAACATGGTATAGAGTATATTGATGAAAGCAAATGTATCTATTGCGGAAAATGCATGAATGCTTGTCCGTTCGGTGCTATCTTCGAAATTTCGCAAACATTCGATGTATTGCAACGGATCAAGAAAGGAGAAAAGATGGTTGCCATCATTGCTCCGTCTATTTTGGGACAGTTTAAGACTTCTATCGGACAAGTGTACGGTGCTTTCAAGGAAATAGGATTTACCGATGTGATCGAAGTGGCCGAAGGTGCCATGTCAACCACTAGCAATGAAGCCCACGAATTGTTGGAGAAGCTGGAAGAGGGACAGAAGTTTATGACTACTTCCTGTTGTCCTTCTTATATCGAATTGGTAGAGAAACATATTCCGGATATGAAACCTTATGTTTCTACCACCGGATCACCGATGTACTACGCTGCACGGATTGCCAAAGAGAAGCATCCGGATGCTAAGATTGTATTTGTCGGTCCTTGTGTGGCAAAACGAAAAGAAGTACGCCGCGATGAAGCTGTGGATTATATCCTGACGTTCGAAGAAATCGGTTCGATTCTCGACGGGTTGGGTATTCAGCTGGAACAAATGCAGGAGTTCTCCGTATTGCATACTTCCGTTCGCGAAGCACACGGATTTGCACAGGCAGGTGGTGTGATGGGAGCTGTCAAAGCTTATTTGAAAGAAGAAGCGGAGAAAATCAATGCGATACAAGTGTCGGACATCAATAAAAAGAATATCGCTTTGCTGCGTGCCTGCGCCAAAACAGGAAAGGCTGCCGGACAATTTATTGAAGTGATGGCATGCGAAGGAGGATGT
>DXOJ01000312.1 GCA_019412865.1 Bacteroides sp.
AGACTTGATACTTAAAAATTAATACTTAACCCCAATGGCTTCCTTCCGTTTTACAAAGTTGAAAATAACCGCCGGTTACACTTTGTTGCTGGCGATCCTCCTTTTCTCGCTGGTGTTTGTACATCGTGAGATGGAAGCATTGTCGGCCGCCGACGATCAACAGAATTTAAGAACAGACAGTCTATTGACCCTTCTCCATGAGAAAGATCAAAACACGATTCAGATGTTGCGGGTGCTAAGTGAGGCAAACGACAGTCTTCTCTCTGCTTCGGAAATCGAAGAAATCATTTCCGAACAGGATTCAGTTATTACCCAGCAGCGGGTACAACATCGGGTCATTACTAAGCGTGACTCTTTAATCACTACTCCTAAAAAGAAGGGATTCTTTAAGCGGCTCGCCGAAGTGTTTTCCCCTTCTAAACAAGACAGTGCCGTATTAGTAAATACATCGTTGGAAGTCGCTACCGATACCATTCTTCAACCTACCACTTCCAAAGACTCTCTTCAGCAGAAAATCCGCATGGCTACCGAAGAAAAACGACTGCAACGGAGGAAAACAATCCGGCGTACCAGTACAAAGTACCAGCGGATGAATACGCAGTTGACGGCACGGATGGATAGCCTGATTAAACAATATGAGGAAGAAATGACCTTGCGTGCCCGTCAGGATGCTGAACTTCAGCAGGAAGTGAGGATGCGGTCGGCACGTATCATCGGCGGTATCGCGGTTGGTGCCGTACTATTATCTGCTTTTTTTCTGATATTGATTATGCGGGATATCTCCCGTAGCAACCGTTACCGCCAGCAATTGGAGGTGGCGAATAAACGGGCGGAAGATTTACTGATCGCCCGTGAAAAATTGATGCTTGCCATTACCCATGATTTTAAAGCTCCGTTAGGCTCGATTATGGGATATACCGAACTCCTGTCCCGGTTGACAGAAGATGAACGGCAACGATTCTACCTCGACAATATGAAAAGCTCTTCAGAACATTTATTGAAGTTAGTCAGTGACTTGCTTGATTTCCATCGACTTGATCTCAATAAAGCGGAAGTGAATCGTGTAAC
This sequence comes from Bacteroides sp., assembly GCA_019412865.1. Classification (GTDB taxonomy): domain Bacteria; phylum Bacteroidota; class Bacteroidia; order Bacteroidales; family Bacteroidaceae; genus Bacteroides. Next base: position 1,069 of record DXOJ01000312.1, read on the forward strand.
CTTTAACCCCTCCCAGCTATTTGATGAAATTTATGTCAGTTTCGAACCTCTGACTGCTGCCAAAGGATTAGCCTTGCAATGTCACGTCGCTCCGGAACTGAACGGAGGATATATCAGCGATCCTTTGCGACTCCGGCAAATTGTGAATAACCTTTTGTCTAATGCCGTAAAATTTACTCAAAAAGGCGAGATCAGTCTGACAGCCGGTTATGATTCTTCAAAGTTAACCGTTGCCATAGCCGATACAGGAAAAGGAATGGCGTCAGAAGATCGTGAACGCATTTTCCAGGAGTTTACACGTCTTTCCGGTGCACAGGGAGAAGAAGGATTCGGGCTTGGATTGTCTATTGTGAAGAAGCTGGTTACCTTACTTGAGGGAACAATTGACGTGCAGAGTACATTAGGTGAGGGGAGCTGTTTTACGGTCGTTCTGCCTCTGTATCCGGTAGGTAAATCCCTTGCAGAGAGCGAATCTCCGGAAAGTGAATCTTCGGAGAATGAAAGTCCATACGCTCCCAAACAGTCGGCTGCCATTCCTCCCATGAAAGTCATTCGTGTGCTTTTGATTGATGACGATAAGATTCAGCTGAATCTGACTGCTGCCATGTTGAAACAGCATGGTATTGATGCAGTGTGCTGTGAACAGCTGGAACAGCTGATTGAACAACTTCGCTCTTCCGTCTTCGATGTATTGCTGACAGATATACAAATGCCTGCCATTAACGGGTTTGATCTGGTAAAACTATTACGGGCTTCTAATATACCACAAGCAAAAACAATCCCTGTTATTGCTGTGACTGCCCGTAGTGAGATGGATAAAGCCGCTTTACATGAACATGGTTTTGCCGGTTGTTTGCATAAACCGTTTACAGTAAAGGAATTGTTGCTAACAGTAAATGAAGGTCAACTTTCGGCCGATGAAGCGCATATAACAGAAGATATGGGAACTGCCGGGATCAACTTTTCTGCACTGACTGCTTATTCTGAAGATGATCCGGAAGCAGCATACTCTATCATTCACACTTTTATTGAAGAGACAGGCAAGAATGTCGAACGGATGCAGCAAGCATTGAATGAAAAGGAAGTGGATGGGATAGCTGCCATGGCGCATAAACTTCTCCCTCTCTTCACAATGATCGGAGCGGAGGAAACTATCGCCCCGTTAAAATGGTTGGAGGCTTGTCGTGGAGAAGAATTCTCGGAAAAAATAGAAGAAACAACATTCAATACATTAGAAGCTGTCCGTAAAATAATTAGTGAAGCGGAGCATTATTTGGAGGTAATGAAGAATACCCAATAAGCCGGTTTCTTCTACTCCTTGGCTACTATCTGTATCTTTCTTACTATTACCCAAACCTTTTTTCAAAATAATTTGTTTACTTTGTGTCACCTTATTTACACTGACACATTTTACATGAAACGAAAATGGATACGTTGGGTAAGCTGGATACTGCTTACTCCTATAATACTCTTTGTAATACTAATGGTATTGCTTTATGTTCCTCCCGTTCAGAATCTTTTGCGTCGGGAGGTTACTGCATACGCCTCTAAAGCAACCGGCATGCAGATTCAGGTGGAGCGGATAGACCTTCGTTTCCCACTTAATCTGTTGGTACGTGGCGTGGAGGTCATTCAACAGCCGGACACCCTTTTATCTTTAGAAAACCTCAATGTCCGTGTACAGGCATGGCCGTTGATAAAAGGAAAAGTTGAAGTGGATGAAGTAACTTTGAGCCGGGTAGCCGTTAATTCAGCCGATTTGATGGAGGGAATGAAGATTAAAGGCGTTTTGGGACGTTTCTTCCTGCAAAGTCATGGCGTCGATCTGTCTAATGAACTAGCGGTAATCAATCAGGTCGAACTATCCGACACTCACGTGCAGCTACTGATGAATGATACCACAACTACGCCCAAAGATACCACAGCTTCTGCTCCGATCAACTGGAAAGTAGCTCTTCATCAGTTGAAATTGAAAAATGTATCGTTCAGTATGCAACTTCCTGCTGATTCCATGCGTATGGCGGCCCATATTGGAGAAGCGGCCATCGATGATGCTCAAGCAGATTTGAAGAATCAGTACTACGACTTGAAGAAGTTCTTATTATCGGGAACCTCCGCCAGCTATGATACCGGAACTGCTCAACCGGCAGAGGGCTTCGACGCTTCTCATATTGCCGTCCGGGATATTCGCATCGCTCTGGATTCCTTGCTGTATAAAGGGAGGGATATGAACGCAGTCATTCGTGAATTTACCATGAACGAACGTTCCGGATTGAGCGTCACTTCCCTGACGGGTAGAGCCTACTCCAATGATTCAGTTATCTGTGTTCCCGGTTTGAAACTGAACACTCCCCATTCTGAAATCGATTTATCTGCCCATACCTATTGGGAACTGGTCAATATCCCCACTACGGGACGCTTATCCGCCCGTCTCAATGCCTATATCGGCAAAGAAGACGTCATGCTGTTTGCCGGCGGTCTGCCCGAAAGCTTCAAAGAAGCCTATCCATTCCGCCCGCTCGTCATCCGTGCCGGCACGGACGGCAATCTGAAAGAAATGCAGATTTCCCGTTTTACGGTAGACCTGCCGGGTGCTTTTGCATTGGAGGGCGGTGGCCTTTTGGAAAACCTCGCCGACAGTCTCACACGCACCGGAACCATCGGCCTGAAAATGACCACTCAAAACCTGAACTTCCTGACCGCTCTGTCGGGAGAAGCGCCTAATGGTACGCTTGTCATTCCTGACAGTATGAATCTGGTGGCGAAAGTGGATATCAAAGGTCCTGAATATAAAGCAAATCTCCGTTTGAAAGAAGGACAAGGAGCTATGGACGTGAATGCAGCCTTAAATACCACTACCGAAGTCTATAAGGCTGATCTGAAAATAGACAATCTGCAACTTCATAGTTTCCTCCCGAAAGATTCTATCTATGAACTTTCTCTTTCGGCTGCGGCTAATGGTCGTGGATTAGATGTCATGTCCTACCATTCATTTGCCAAATTGAATCTTTCATTAGATCAGCTTCATTATGCTAAATACCATCTTTCCAATCTTGATCTGACGGGAGAACTTAAAGGCGCATTGGTCACTGCACATCTGACAAGTGACAATGCTTTATTGAAAATGACAACGGATGCTGAATACAATCTGGCACACAGCTACCCCGACGGTAAAATAACGATTGATGTCACCCAACTGGATTTGCATGAACTGGGAATCATGCCGGAGCCAATGAAGCGTCCGCTGACTTTCAATTTTTCGGCAGAGGCTCGTCAGAACCGCGTATTTACCCATTTAATCTCTGGAGATATGAAACTCGATTTGAGTGCACGTTCCGGTGTTAATCCTTTGATTCGCCAGTCCACTCATTTTGTGGATGTACTGATGAAGCAGATTGATGAGAAAGCCTTGAATCACGCTGAATTACGCAAAGCATTGCCAACTGCTATTTTCTCTTTCTCCGCAGGACAAGAGAACCCTTTGGCATATTTCCTGGCTACCAAGAAGATAGCTTACCATGACGCTTCAGTGAAATTCGGAACGGCTCCCAACTGGGGAATTAATGGAAAAGCCGCTATCCACGCCTTGAAAGTAGATACCTTGCAATTGGATACCATCTTCTTTACCGTCAAACAAGATACCACACTCATGAAATTGCGTGCCGGAGTTATTAACGGTCCCAAGAATCCGCAATTCTCCTTCTCTACCACACTGACGGGAGAAATTCGTGATCGGGATGCCGAATTGCTGGTAGACTTTAAGAATGGAAAAGGAGAAACAGGAGTATTACTCGGTGTCAATGCACGTCCCTTGTTCGAGGGCAAAGGAAAAGGCGATGGACTGGCTCTCACCTTGATTCCGGAAGAACCGATAATCGCCTTCCAGAAGTTTCATTTCAATGAAAATCATAATTGGATTTATGTGCATAAGAATATGCGTGTATACGCCAATGTAGATATGTGGGATGACGAAGGAATGGGATTCCGTGTACATTCGGTGCGGGGAGACACCGTTTCTCTACAGAATATTGATGTGGAAATCCGAAGAATCAGTTTGGCTGATTTGAGCAGTGTACTTCCTTACTTCCCAGAAATAACCGGTTTATTCTCTGCGGAAGCGCACTATGTACAGACCGAAAAGGATCTTCAACTTTCGGTTGAAGCAGCTATTGATGAATTGACTTATGAACGTCAACGAATTGGTGACGTGACAGTGGGAGCCACCTGGCTGCCGGGCGAACAGGGAAAACAATACCTGAACGCCTATCTGAATCATGACAAAGTGGAAGTGATGGTGGCGGATGGTAAGCTGGTTCCAACCCAGACAGGAAAAGACAGTCTGGAAGTAAACGCTACTCTGGAGCATTTCCCGCTACGTGTAGCTAACGTATTTATTCCTGATAAAATGGCTACGCTGGCCGGTGATATGGATGGTAATCTGAATATTGCGGGTAGCACCGAACAACCTTTGATAAATGGCGAACTGATATTGGATAGCGTTTCTGTCCTTTCCCGCCAATATGGTGCTAATTTCAGGTTCGACGACCGTCCGGTACAGATAAAGAATAATCGGTTGGAATTTGATAAATTCGCTATCTATACAACAGGGAAAACTCCATTCACGATTGACGGTTATGTTGATTTCAGGGATATGTCCCGACCGATGGCAAATCTGAATCTGCTGGCGCAGAACTATACGCTTCTGGATGCCAAACGCACTCGTGAGAGTCTGGTCTACGGAAAAGTCTTTGCCGATTTCCGGGCAACAGTGAAAGGGCCGTTGGATGGATTGAACATGCGTGGAAACATGAGCCTGCTGGGTAATACAGACGTTTCCTATATCTTGACCGACTCACCGTTGACGGTACAGGATCGTTTGGGAAGTCTGGTAACCTTTACTTCGTTTAGCGACACCACTACGGTTGTCCAACAAGAAGTGCCGACTGTTTCTTTAGGCGGGTTGGACATGGTGATGATGGTACATATCGATCCATCCGTCCGTTTGAAAGTCGATTTGGATGCAAGCAATGACAATCGTGTCGAACTGGAAGGGGGAGGTGACCTCTCTATGAAATATACTCCGCAAGGTGATCTGACATTGACCGGACGCTATACGTTGAGCGGCGGTTTGATGAAATATGCTTTACCTGTCATTGCTGCCAAAGAATTTGCTATCGATAACGGTAGCTATGTGGAATGGACAGGAAACCCCATGGACCCGATGTTGAACTTCAAAGCAACCGATCGTATCCGTGCTTCTGTTTCCGAGGGAGAGAACGGCGGAACACGTTCGGTTAATTTCGATGTGTCCATCGTTGTCAAGAACCGGTTGGATAATCTTTCCTTTGCATTTGATGTATCTGCTCCCGAAGATGCAACCATACAAAACGAGTTGACAGCCATGGGGGCGGAAGAGAGAGGTAAACAAGCCCTCTATATTATGGTTATGAAAACCTATCTTGGCACCGGACCGATTGGTGGCGGAGGTGGTGGATTGGGTAAACTGAATATGGGTTCCGCACTGAACTCCGTATTAAGCAGCCAAATTAACTCATTGATGGGAAATCTGAAAAATGCCAGTGTTTCTGTCGGTATCGAAGATCACGATTTGTCGGATACGGGTGGTAAGCGTACGGATTACAGTTTCCGTTATTCACAACGTCTCTTTAACAACCGTTTCCAGATTGTAATCGGAGGTAAGGTTTCTACAGGTGAGAATGCGACGAATGATGCGGAATCCTTTATCGATAACATCTCTCTGGAATATCGTTTGGATAGAACCGGAACCCGTTATGTTCGTCTGTTCTACGATAAAAACTACGAGAGTGTACTCGAAGGCGAGATTACGGAAACCGGAGTCGGTCTGGTACTTCGCAAGAAACTGGACAAACTCAGTGAACTGTTCATCTTTAAGAAAAAGAAGTAAGCATGAAAGGGATATATAATAACATATTAGCAAGTTGTCTGATTGGTATCATTTTGTTTTCGGGCTGTTCGGTGACAAAACACCTGCCTGAAGGGGAGGTACTTTATACAGGAGGAAAAACGGTGGTAGAGAATAAGTCGGCAACACCGGTAGGAGAGACGGCTTTAACAGAGATTGATGCGGCTCTTGACAAAACTCCCAGTACAAAGATGTTAGGAGGCCTTCTGCCTATTCCTTTTAAAATGTGGATGTATAACGACTTTGTGAAATATAAAAAGGGATTTGGAAAGTGGATGTTCAACCGCCTGGCTGCCAATCCTCCGGTGTTTATCTCTACTGTCAATCCGGAGGTTCGTATCAAGGTGGCTACAAACTTACTCCGTGATTATGGTTACTTCAATGGAAAAGTGACTTATGAAACATTGGTTGATAAGAAAGACAGCCTGAAAGCAAGTATTCTTTATACGGTAGACATGAAGAATCCTTATTTTATAGATACGGTTTATTATCAGCGTTTCACTCCCCAAACGTTGCGCATTATGGAACGGGGACGTCGAATGTCCTATATAAGTCCCGGTGAGCAGTTTAACGTGGTCGATCTGGATGAAGAACGTACCCGTATCAGTACGCTGTTGCGTAACCGGGGATATTTTTACTTCCGTCCCGACTATATGACTTATCAGGCAGATACAACCTTAGTTCCCGGAGGACACATCAGTCTTCGTTTGATTCCTGTGTCGGGGTTGCCTGCTGCTGCGCAGCGTCCTTACTATGTAGGAGATGCTTCCGTCTATTTATACGGGAAGAATGGAGAAATGCCGAATGATAGCATGTTGTACAAGAATCTGAATATTCATTTCTATAAGAAACTGCAGGTTCGCCCGAACATGCTTTATCGGTGGTTGAACTATCAGCAATTTGTGCGGAATACACAGATGCGTGCTTCCAACCGTACCCGGCTTTACAGCCAGTATCGGCAGGAACAGATTCAGGAGAAGCTCAGTCAGCTGGGAATATTCAGTTACTTGGATCTGCAATATGCTCCAAAAGATACAACAGCTGTTTGCGATACCTTGCAAGTGACGATGCAAGCTACTTTTGCCAAGCCGCTGGATGCCGAACTGGAATTGAATGTCGTAACCAAGAGTAACGACCAGACCGGGCCGGGAGCCTCATTCGGCGTCACCCGGAACAATGTGTTCGGAGGTGGAGAAAGCTGGAATGTAAAGCTGAAAGGTTCTTATGAGTGGCAAACCGGCGGAGGAGAGAAGAGTTCTCTGATGAATAGCTGGGAGATGGGAGTTTCTACTTCTTTGACTTTCCCGCGGGTGGTCTTCCCGCATTTGGGAAAACGGGAGTTCGACTTTCCGGCAACGACGACTTTCCGCCTGTACGTCGACCAGTTGAACCGTGCCAGATATTACAAACTGTTATCCTTCGGTGGAAATGCTACCTATGATTTCCAGCCGACACGTACAAGCAGACATAGTATTACCCCTTTCAAATTGACATTCAATGTCCTGCAACATCAATCGGACGAATTTATTGCAATAGCGGAAGCCAATCCGGCCTTATATATCAGTTTGAAAGACCAGTTTATTCCTGCCATGGAATATACCTATACGTATGATAACGCTTCCGCACGCGGTATAAAAAATCCGATTTGGTGGCAATCCACCGTCACTTCTGCCGGAAACCTGACCTCCTTGATTTACCGTGCTTTCGGTCAGCCTTTCAACAAAGAAGATAAGCGTTTGCTCAACGTACCTTTCGCACAGTTTGTAAAGCTGAATACGGAGTTCCGCCATTTGTGGAATATGGACAAGAATAATAAGATTGCTTCCCGTGTGGCCTTGGGTGCTCTCTTCTCTTATGGTAATGCAACGATAGCCCCTTACAGCGAACAATTCTATGTAGGCGGTGCTAACAGTATTCGTGCCTTCACGGTGCGTAGCATCGGACCGGGTGGCTACCATCCGTCGGAAAGCCGCTATTCCTACCTCGACCAGACGGGTACTTTCCGTTTCGAGGCAAATGTGGAATATCGTTTCCGTATCTTTAAGAGTATCTGGGGAGCTACTTTCCTGGATGCCGGAAATGTCTGGTTGATGCGTAAAGATGAGGCTCGTCCGGACTCACAGCTCGAACTGAAAACTTTCCCGAAACAAATCGCCTTGGGTACTGGTGTCGGTATTCGGTATGATATGGATATTCTGGTGTTCCGTCTCGACTTCGGTATACCTTTGCATTTGCCCTACGATACCGAAAGAAGTGGATATTACAATGTCACAGGAACCTTTATGAAGAATCTGGGAATACATTTTGCTATCGGTTATCCCTTCTAATGAATGATTTTTGTACGATTTTGGTAAATAATGATTGATATTTGTCCTGTTGGATTCAACTATTTTTGTAAATTTGCAACG
>DXOJ01000313.1 GCA_019412865.1 Bacteroides sp.
TTTCGATGATGAGCGATTATCTGAAAGAACAGGAAAAATTGGTTTGGATGTTGGTTGCTTATAGTAGCAAGTAATTGAAATAAAAGGTTTAGGTTTTAGGTGAGAAAGAGAGGATATTTCCGCAAAAGGAATATTCTCTCTTTTTTATTAAGAGAAAACGAAACAGGAAATCTCTTAATATAGATATTAATAAAAATTACTCCACTAAAATAACATTCTGCAACCTAATATCATTAGAAGCGGCACCAATCATAAGATGGAAATTTCCAGACTCTACTACTTTCTTCAAAGTATAGTTAACCAAGAAAAAGTCCTCCTCTGTCAAAACAAAAGTAACTTTTTTCTCTTCTCCTTTTTTCAAATGGAAACGTTCAAAATGTTTCAACTGTTTCATCGGCTGAACAACTGATGCATATTCATCTCTCATATAAAGTTGTGATACTTCTTCGCCATCATACTTCCCTGTATTCTTTACTTTAAATGAGACTTCAAAACAACGAGCAGATTTCTGCACTACCTGCAAATCAGAATATTCAAAAGTGGTATAACTCATCCCATAACCAAAGCTATATAACGGAGAAGATGACACTTCCACATAATCATGATTCCGAGGAGCTTTCTGATTATAATAAACCGGAATCTGACCTACAGAACGCGGAACGGAGATTGGCAAACGTCCAGAAGGATTATAATCTCCAAAGAGAACATCCGCTATGGCATTTCCACCCTCCTGCCCCGGATAGTAAGCAGTCAGTAGTGCATCAGCATATTCCGAAGCCCAATTCTTTTCTAAAGGACGACCTTCAATATAAACGACAATCAAAGGCTTACCTGTCTTTTGCAAAGATTCCAATAGTTCTTGTTGTCTACCAAGTAAGGATAAACTGGCACGGTCAAATCCTTCTCCACACTCCATATCACTTACACTACCCTCTTCAGCTACAGCCGCACCTGTTTCTTTATAGCTCGTTTTAAAATCACGGGCACTGGAACCACCCACAACCACAATTACAACTTCGGAGCGACGGGCAGCTTCAATTGCTTGTTCTATCTCATTCACTGTAGTATCACGAATAGCACAGCCTCGTACATATTCCACACGAGAAGGAGATAATTTTGTTATAATTCCATCAAGAACAGTTTTCACGTTACTATCTTCCTGCGGAGCTGTATAGTCCCCTAACATATTATATCGATTGTCAGCATTAGGGCCAATTACCGCCACCTTATTTATCATCTTGCTTAAAGGAAGAATTGAATTCTCATTTTTGAGAAGTGTTATGGAAGACTGTGCGATTTTACGTGCCAGTTCGATATGTTCTTTACGGCGTACTGTTTTAGCTGCAATTTTCGGATCCACATAAGGATGCTCAAACAAGCCCATCTCAAACTTCATCCGTAACACCCGGCAGACAGCCGTATCAATCACAGCCTTATCCATTTGTCCGGATTGAACTGCATGACAAAGGTTGGTATAAGCATCCCCACCCAAGTCAACATCAACGCCAGCCGTTACAGATTGTATGGCTGCATTCTCTTTGGTTGAAGCAACAAAGTGGCTTTCGTGAATCCCTTCAATACTATATAAATCAGAAACTACAAAGCCACGAAACTTCCATTCATTACGCAAGAGTTGAGTCAGCAAATAATGGTTCGACGTACAAGGTATCCCATCTATCGAATTGTATGAAGTCATTACAGACAATGCCCCTGCATCTATTGCCTTACGAAAAGGAGGAAGAAAATTCTGATGCAAATCACGAATACCGACTGAAGCATAATTACCATTCTGTCCACCCTCCGGTACAGCGTATGCCAGAAAATGTTTCAAGGTAGCTATGGTAACGTATTTTTGTGATAGATTACCTCCACCTAAACCGTCAACCATAGACGCCCCTAAAATGCCACTCAACACAGGATCCTCACCAAATGTTTCTTCCACGCGGGACCAACGGGGATCACGGGTCAAATCAAGTACAGGACCGTAACTAATATGCCCACCTTGGGAACGAATTTCTTTAGCGATAACTTGGCCAACTTCTTTTACTAATTCCGGTGACCAGGTAGCCGCCATTCCGATACCCGTAGGAAAAACTGTAGCACCAATTGCCATGTGCCCATGAGGGGCTTCTTCCGCTAAAAACATCGGAATTCCCAGACGGGTATTCTCCATCACATACTTTTGCAATGCATTTCCGGCTTTCGCTGACAATTCTGGATTTAAGCCATTAGCCAATGTTTTCTTTGTCCAAGGATCAGCACGATAAGTTGCCCAAAGCATTCCGGCATTTCTTTCTTTAATCAATTGCTTGAACTTTCCAGAAGGATGAACCTCACTACCATGGATTTCATACATTTCCCAACCTAAAGGACAAAGTAACTGACCGACCTTTTCTTCCAGAGTCATACGGGAAAGTAAATCTGAAAGTCTTATATCTATTGACAAACTGGGATCTTTGTAAGCAGGTAACGAGGGAGAGGATTGAGTAAACCCCAAAGTACATACCATCTGTACTATCACCAAAATATACAATCGTTTTATCATAATGTTATATGCAGTAAAATGACTCAATTAA
>DXOJ01000314.1:0-1798 GCA_019412865.1 Bacteroides sp.
GGATTCATTTGTCCCAGATAGGAGACCAACAAAGCAAAGCCGGAGAGGAGGAATCCGAATGGAAGTATAAATGAGAATCTTCGATGGAGCAGACAGGCTATCAAAAGAATACAAAGAGCCATAAACTGCATGGTTTCGTAACCGTTGCTAAGTGGAATACGACCGCCAATGTACCAGCGCAGGCAATATCCTGCTAAATGGAATATGAAAGCAAGATAGAGTGCAACAGAAAAGAAAGTTCCTGCTGTGCGGGAAATCGTTTTGGCTTTGGGCGAGAGGATATTTCTTTGCAGGCTGTTATGAAGTAGAAGCAGGAAAGACAACACTCCCAATGACAGATTTATCATAAAAAGAATCTTGCTGAACGGAATCCGGTTGTAGAGTAATTCTGCTTTCACTTCCAGTTCGGAGAGAGGTTGCACGCTGCCATCAGTGGGTAATGGATGGATGAATGTTCCTTTTTCCAACATCAGGATCAGGCCTACTTTTTCATCTGTTTCCTGGATTGCTTTGGCGAGTTTGTTTTGTTGTCCTTGTTCACGTTGCCAATGTTCACGGAGACGGTAAACAGAACCGTCAAATAAATCAGTTAATCGAGCATAAGGTGTTTGTAAGTTTAATAAATGCTGTAATTCTGTATTTTTGATGTATATCAATGGCTCATTTCTCCACACTTCCGGATAAAGTAACCAGCCACCTATCACTTGTTCAGGTGTCAATCCTTTATATGAAGCTTCTCCTGTCAGTTTCTGAATGAAATCACGGGCTAATGTGTTGAAAGGTACTACCCGGTCGTGATAAATAACCTGTTCCTGTGCTAAACTGTCCGCTTGTGTTCGTTTCAATGCAGGAAGGAGTTTTTTTTGTGCTTGCATGTTACCTGCAAGGCAGAAAATAAACAGTATAAATACACCTCCTTTTTTAAGTAGCGGGTGGTTTAGCAGGCGTCGGAAATCACTACTGCGGGAAAATAGTAGCCAAATCATGGAGAGACCGAGCAGGATATATCCTGCATAAGTCACTCCTGTTCCCCATGGATCATAATTGACAGTCAGCCAGCTCCCTTTTCCGTCATCATCGAAAGATGACTGATAGAAACGGAAACCTTGTGATGTAAATATACGATTCATTGAAATCTGTTCGTGTAATAGAACATTTTTCTGTCCGGGAAGAGAGTAGGTGATATAGCTGATGTAGTCTGCCGGTGCTTCTGTTCCGGGATAGTATGCTATACGGAAACTATCTAGTTGTATTGTGAATGGCAGATCAGCTTTTCTGCCGCTTTCCGATTCCAGGAAACTGTCTATCGTTGCCCCCGGAAGCAAGTGTACGTATCCTTTTTTGCTTCCGATAAACGTAATCATGGCCCCCACCAAGATAACGAGGAGAGAGCCGTGAAACAACAATATGGGGAACCGTCGCCATAAAGCGCGTCGGATGAGAGCAACAAGTGCAATGGTGGCAATTGTTCCCCACAAACAACAAAACCAACATGTATGATATATATTTCTTTCTACAAAATCTGTCCCATACGCTTGTTCTACGAAAGTAGTCACAGCGAGTAGTCCCACCAGACAGATATATAAGATAATAAGTAACCTTTTCAACTGTATAATCTTTTATGATATTAAAATGGAGCGTATTCCTTGTTCTTACATTCTTTCACTCCCATACATTCCATCTCAATCAACCATCCGGGACGGCATACCGGAGCATGAACAAATACTTTAGGAGTATGTGGGAAACGTTTGTCATACATTGCTTTAACAACTGTATAGTCGGCTATGTCACGCAGATA
>DXOJ01000314.1:1808-8767 GCA_019412865.1 Bacteroides sp.
CATTCGTTCTGTCTGTTTGCGGATGTTGCCGGGATATACCACATCGCCTTTGTTGTTGATACTTGCCGTTCCTGAAATAAATACCTGTCGGCGGTCTCCATAATCTACATACGTGCCACGTTCAAAGCTTACTCCATATTCATAAGTTGGGTTCAGATGGGTAGGAGCATAGAGGAAATGAATCTGTTCCGGTTGCATTCCTGCTACAGCGTAAGTATCCATTTGTACCAGTACTTTCGGGTCGGCATGCCGGCCGTCGATGCCTGTGCTGGAAATATAATGTGTTTTTTCTGTCAGGTTTTGGGTGACGAAAACTTCATTACGTGCTTTCACTACTCCGGCATAATTCACATCTACATTTTGCACGAAAAACCATGTACGGATACAATTGTCTGCCAGTTTACAACCTTGTTCCATGAGTTGCATCACATAGTCGTTCAATAATAGACGGGTCTGGTATTCCGAATTGGCGGCACGATTGAATGCACTACCGCCCCAGAAGTGGCGATAGGCACTGTGTTTCACCTCAAAAAGCCCGTTATGTAAGACTTGTGTCTGTACGTCTGTCAACAGGTAAACCCATAAGGCAATTTTTGTTCCGTCCAGCGGGGGCTGTTCCACAATGGAAAGTGCGCAGTCCGAACCTTCGGTTGTCAATGCCAGTAGTGTATCTGCCTGATTGGCAGCGTCACTAAGGAAATAACGTTTGAGGATGGCAACTGCTCCTTTCAATTCTTGGGTAAGTAAATAATCGTAGGTGTTTAATACTGCATTCAGCTGTTCTTCGTATGTATCTTCCGGTTTAGTAGAATGAATGATAATATGATACTCTGAAGCTTCTCCTCCTGCATTATATTTAAAAATCTCTGTTAGCGTCTTTTCAGACTGAATATTCTGTTGTTTTTTGTTGTTCATATCAGTTGGGTAAATAACTATTTATTCTTGCGCACCGTTATTGATCCAGTCGTCAATAAGGGTCAAAATCGGGGATGATACTATTTCTTTTGAGTGATCGTATCCCCAGGTTGAACTAATAGTGGTATTTAATAATGTGTGCAATACGCTTTCTTGCGCACTGCCCGGCTTGACGAGTAACATGCCATCTACTTTCTTCGACGGGCGGTTGACCAGTGCCTCGTAACTTTTGCCTTCTGTCAGATACAGGTTGGCTGCTGCCGAACTACCTCCACCATGACAGTGTGCGCATGTCGTATTAAATACTTTTTCTTGAATGCCATGGTACATACCTACATTTACAGTTCCCACATCCATAAGGATGGTGTCGTCAACTGCTGTAAGGTCGTCCATTGACTGAAAACTGATAACTCGTTTTCTCAATTTATTAATAACGCACAATTCAATAGTGGTTACTTTATCACTGACTCCTGTCATCGTAACCTGGATCTCATCATCTTCGACCGCCGGAATTGTTTTGGTGACAACGGCATACTCGCTCTCATCACTGAAGCCTGCCACTACAACATTATAACCATCGGGCCATTTACTGATACCATTGATCTTACCGCTCATCTTCAGCGTGCGTCCTTCTTCTGATAGGGTCTCTGTCTTTTCGTAAATACGTCCGTCATCGCATGATGTGATGTATGCCAATAACAGTAGATAACCCCCGAAAAGAATGTATTTTTTCATAAACAAATCCTTTCTTGTGCTATTTAGAATGTATACTGAAGTAGAATACTGGCCGAATGTACTGCCAAACCTAAATCGTCGTTATCCCGATCAAGTTGGGTATCATGACCTTTACGGGCAATATACTGGTACATCGCTTGTAACTTCAGATTACAGTTCTTGAAAAAATAGTTCATACCCACGGCTGGCATATTTAGAAAACCATTGGTGTCCATTCCGTTACGGTTGAAGAAATCATAGCGTGCAGCTGCTTGCAGACGGGGGGCAACGAAGTAACCACCTTGTACATAGCCACCCAGGTAATTATATGACTCGGAAATCTTTTGTCTTTTTGTGAAGCCAACATTCATATAATAGACTTCAGCACCCAGGTAAAGTTTGTTCTTTAGCATTGCAAACTCCAATCCGGCACGATAATCATTGGTACTTTCATTTTCACTTTCTACATTGATAGAGGTAGAAATACCAAACATGATTTTGTCTTCATTCAGCCTGTTCGGATTTCCCTGTGTAGCGGGCATCACTCCTTTAGGCATATAGGTGAAACGTCCGGCGTACAGTAAAGACGGAATGTGCCAGTCATCACTAAATGTTTTTGTTGCTGTATTTACTGCTGCACCCGTACCGTTGAATAAACCGATTTCATACCCGAATTTATCAGCTACCAAACCGTGAATCTCTACACCTAAATCGAATCCGGTGCCAATATTGGGTGTTACCGCATTCAAAGAATAGGGGAGGATAACGGGAGCAGTCAGTGATACTGGCAAACTAGGTAACAATGTTTCTCCCAGTGTTGTCAGGTAGGCATGTGAAAACGGAGTTTTGAATTTACCGACCCGGATGGCAAACTGCTTTTTCAGTTGAACATCAAACCAGGCTTGTTGAAGTAATGCACCTCCGCTGGCTGCCGCATTTATGGAAAGGTTGAAAGATACTTTATCGAAAGCCTTTCCGGTGAATCCGAGTACGGCGTAAGGAACTGAAAATCCGGAGTTGGCTATGTTATCTTGATTGTATGCTTTATCCAGTCCTTCATCGTCGTACCAATTGAAGTTTGCACTGGTCTGTACGAGCAGATAGGGTTTGAATACAAAATCTCCTTTCTTGGTTTCGATAGTGAATCCTTCTCTTCCAGCTAATGATACTACACCATTTTCTGTATCTTCTTCATGTTGTGCCATAGCGGCCAAAGGCATTATGGCAGTCAGCATGGCAATGATTATAAATCTCTTCATAATTACTTTATATATACTACTTTTAGTTTAAAGTGAATTTAAAAATGCAATCAGCGCATCCCGGTCTTCCTTACTCATATTCTTAAATAAGTTCTTTGATGCTTCTCCTTCTCCGCCATGCCACATGATGGCTTCTGTCAGATTGCGGGCACGTCCGTCATGCAAGAAATAAGTATGTCCGTTGACCTTTTCTTGTAAGCCGATTCCCCAAAGAGGGGTAGTACGCCATTCGTTTCCACGTGCCAGCCCGCTTACATAGTTGTCGTTCAGTCCGACTCCCATAATTTCAGAACCCATATCATGTAATAGATAATCAGAATAAGGGTGAATCGTTTGACCGCCTAACCACGGGAGTTGAGTATTATTTAATAAAACACTACCACGTGTCTTAGTGTGTAAAGTGGTCACATGACAGAGATGACATTTGGCTTTATAGAAGTTCTGTTCCCCTTTGATTACTTGCGGATCGTTTACATTACGCCGGGCGGGAACACCAAGACTTTGCATATAGAGATCTACGTTTTCCATCTCTTCTGTGCTGACATCCAGTTGGTCGTAAGAAAGCCCCATCATGCTGCCTTGGTTTACTTGTATTTGTCCTTCACAGATTTCTTCCGGATAGCGGCTGTTGGTAACGCCCATATCACTGGAGAATCCCAATTCTACAGTTAAATCGGCATGTTGAGCTTTGTTGCCGGACAATCCCAGACTTCTCACTCCGCGTTCGGTGATGTAATTACATCGTCCGCTGATTCCATATTCGGGATAATTACTTTTTGCTGCAAGTGCTTCAATTTCAACAGGATCTAGTGCCATCATTTGCCCCATGCCTACATGGCGTAATGGAATACGTACGGTACAAAACAAATCTTCCGGTTTGATTTCTTCGGCATACCATTCGGATATAGTATAATTGGGTTTGCAAAGCGTGTAGGCTTCTCCATCAGGGAAAGAAAATGTCTCGTAAGTGTATTCCACAGACAGTTTGCCTTCCGGTTGCACTCCATAGATTGCCTGGTCATGAAGCACACGTCCATAATCTTGAAAGAAAGCTCCGTTTTTACGGGATATGTAGACTAGCATGGAAGAGAATCCATAGCTGCCCGATCCACCCTCTGTCCATAAAGAGGGTTTAGTACGTCCCGCATTCCGGTGGCAACTGCCGCACGAATAACCGGCATAAACGGGGCCAAGTCCGCCGCCATGCCCGTTGTTGCTTGTACGTACATCGTCATATAGCCTGTCGCCTCGGGTGAAACGTACATCGTATGCTCCTGTTATCCAATCTGCAGGCGTGTCATAAGCAACAGACGAATTCAAGAAAATAGTTGATGTTCCGGCTGATAGAGCATAGCCCTCCGGAATCTCGATATCCAATATGTCAATTCCGTCATCATCACAGGCAGAGCATGCCAACAGGCAAAAGAAAGAGAATGAATATTTTAGAAAGTGATTCATTGTTTATTGACTTTGTTTCAATAATATGTTTTAAACATACCAAAGAAGTAAAGGTGGATCATTGAATTCCAACCTTTACTTCTCAATAATATCTTAGCTAAGATAAAGCTTTATTGTACTTTACGTGGTTCACCGTTTTTGTAGAGAAGGAATTCCAATGTGTGGAAACCGCGTACATTTTGTGCCGATTCGACAGCAGCTTCATCATCACCTTCACTCCATTCGAGATCACTCCAACTTTGAGAATTCAGTATTTGTACAATAGCATTCTGATCCAAAGGCCAGCTGTCCATGTTAGGATCAAGTCCCATTTCGTCTACCGGACCGAATAAGAAAGCTTCGCTCTTTTCCCATGGTTCACGGGCAGTGATCCAAGCATCACAAGCTGTTTCAAAAGCACTATTTGACGGATTGTCTGCAAGGGCTATTACTGCATTGTAGAGAGCGTCATTTTTTTCTTTCAAACTTTTGTAGGTAGGCACTACTACTGCATCTACATATTGTGTTACTACAGGATTAAGTACTGCGTCCGTATTGATATTGTTGCTATTATTTGCAATATAGGATTTTAAGTCATTCTTCAGTATACTTTCCAGCTCTGCACAAGCATCCATAGCTGCTACCGTTTCGTTACTGGGAATATGATTACGGAAAGGTTGCGGAATATCCTGAATGGCTTTTGCCGCTTTTTGGATAGCATTCTTTATCTTGGTATCTAATGATGAATTAGCACCGGCGATAACAGTAGATAAAGAATTAGCATTTATATTACCGTCTAAAGAACCGTAATATGCATTCCGGATGGAATAAATGTTATTGGTATAGTCATCACGAGAATGCCAGCTGTACCAGGATTCCACAGCATATAATGCTTCTTCAGTATTTCCGGCTTTATACAAGTTGTATGGGTCACCAATTTTGGCAGTACCGACTTCATTGGCAATTTCCGCGCATTTATCCACGATTTCTTCCACACAGCTCAAGGCGCTTGCGTAAGGAGAGCCACTATGAGCCTTGAACAGGGAAGCATAGCTTTCACCTCCTTTATAGCTTGAATTCCATGCGTTGTAGAGATTGGTTGCATCTGTTTTTAGAAGTGCTGCTACATTTCTCATGTAGTTATGCCAGCTTGATGCGTTTTCAGGAGTGTAATCAATATTGGCAGGATCTACTGTTGGGTTGTCATCATCACTGCTGCAAGAAGTTGTTGTGAATGCTAATCCCAATATTAGGGCTGCGACATAAAAGAATTTTGTTTTCATCATATAAAAATTAAATAATTGATTATTTGTTATTTCTTAATAAACCATCCTATATAGGCAATTCCAATAGAAAATTCGTTTTCACTGTTGTATGACTTTGATACGCCAAAAACTTTATTTGTACCAATCTGGCGGGTTGCATAGTCTGCTTTTATCACTAAGTTTGGCAAAGCGTACCAATTTAATCCCGCTGTCCACATACTTACTTGGCAACGTTTTTCCATCGTTTGCCCTTTTTCCCCTTTCTCTTGTGGGTTGTAGTATTCATAGCGGGCAAATGGATAGATTACCGGAATCTTTTTATTGCCTCCGAAGACCGAGCGGATATTAATACCGGCTTCTGCTGCATAACTTACGGCATTCTTCGCTACCGGAGCCAGACGGCTGTAAGGCGATTTATTGGATAATTTGACATTTGCCTGACTTACTCCTAATGAATTTCCCAAATTTCCATATAAGATATTACCGCGTGCCGTTACATATTTATTGCGATACTGTGCATCTGCGGTGAAGATTCTTATCGGAATTTTTCCATAGCTTGCATAAGTCTGTTCTTTATCAGAGTTGGCTCCTGCATCTGCACAATAATAAAATGATGCACCTACACGTAAATTGGGAACTCCTTTATAATCTAAACGAAATACATACGCGGGAGAAGTGAAGTTGTCTTCCTCAAAGATTCCCTGTTTGCCACTACCTACCCATGTGTTACGATCGAATCCATTAGGATTCAGGCCTGCTACCACCATAGCTTGATAATCGAAGCTTGCATACCCTTTTCCGAAAGAACCAAAGATTTCCAGACCATTTTCATGCCAGGTAGAAGGCAAAAGGCTTGTTTCACCTTCCGGGCGTGAAGTTCCGAAGAAATTGATCGGTTCATGGTGTGCGTTAGTCAATCCTACCGGAACAATAATATGTCCGGCACGTACATTGAGGGAGCGGTGAATTAAACGTGTGATGTGAAATTGTTCGATAGCTACTTCACCTCCTTTTTCAACTTCTGTTTCGTATTCACCGTTTTCGGTGTTTTCTAATTCGAAAGCTGTACCTGTTCCACCAGATTCGAACTCAATCTCTGCACCGAGTATCCATTTGGAATTGAACTTATAATCAAAAGCTAAAACGAAACGGGGAATTGAAATGGTATTCCTGTTTTTCTTTGGATTACCATCGTTTCCTCCATAGAAACGGTTGATGCCATAATCTTTAAAATTAGCGACCATTTCACCGTATCCTCCAAAACGGAATTTTGTATATTCTTCTGTAGAAGAAGAATTACTACTTTTGGAAATTTCTTTTGTCTCCTGTGCTCGAATTGTAAGAGAAGGTAGGAGACTAAGAATAACGA
>DXOJ01000315.1 GCA_019412865.1 Bacteroides sp.
TATGAAAAAGAATGCAAATGAAAAAATCATGATGTTACAGTACCGTATTAAACGCTATCAAGCAATGGGAAATGGTGCTATGTGTCAAACCTTGAACGGTAAACTTCAAAAACTGCTGTCACAGCAGGTTGTCATGTAAATAAACACACTAATTATAATAAATAGAGCGAGGAACTTTCGAGTATCCTCGCTTTTTTTATACATTTGCAGAAGAAAGATAATAAAACACATTATGAAAAAGCTATTTATGTCGGTTGCGCTGCTTTTACTAGCCGTAACCTCTTTTGCACAAACACCCGGTTATGAATTCACAACCGTTGTATCTCACAAAGCAACACCTGTCAAAGATCAGGGCTCCACAGGAACCTGTTGGTGCTTTGCCACCGCTTCTTTTATGGAATCGGAACTGCTCCGTATGGGAAAAGGAGAATATGATCTCTCGGAAATGTTTATCGTCCGCCAGAAGTACATGAATCAGATCGAAGACAATTACTTGCGTCGTGGTAAAGGAAGCATTGGGGAAGGAAGTTTGGCACACACTTTCAAGAATGCTTATAAGAAAGCGGGAATCGTTCCGGAAGAAGTATACACCGGACTGCTAAACGACAGCAAAGATCATAACCACGGAGCACTGTCACGTTACCTCAAAGCATTGGTGGATGCAAATATTGCTTCTAAAAAGCGTACTCCGGAATATGATGCGCTCATCAACAATCTGTTCGACATTTATTTGGGCAAGCTTCCTGAAAAGTTTACTTATAAAGGCAAGGAATATACGCCTCAATCTTTCACTGAAAGTTTGGGATTGAATATGGATGATTATATCGAGCTGACCAGTTTCACTCATAAACCTTATTATGAAACCTTCTCACCTGAAGTGCCTGACAACTGGGAGAATCAACCGATGTATAATCTTCCGCTGGACGAACTGATCGGGGCTATTGACTATGCATTGAACAAGGGATATACCGTATGTTGGGATGGTGATGTCAGCGAACAGGGTTTCTCTTTCAAGAACGGAATCGCCATCAATCCGCAAGTAGAGGACGTGAAAGATTACTCAACTACCGATCGTGCCCGTTTTGAAGCTATGCCTAAATATCAGCGTATGGATGAAGTGTTCAAGTTCGAGCATCCTTATCCGGAAATCAATGTTACATCGGAAATCCGTCAGGACGGTTATGAGAAGTTTGTAACGACCGATGACCACCTGATGCACATCACCGGCATTGTAAAAGACCAGAATGGTACTAAATATTATATTACCAAGAATTCCTGGGGAGCAGAAAGCAACAAATCCGGAGGTTATCTGAATATGTCTGAAAGTTATGTACGTGCCAAAACTATTTGTGTCATGGTTCATAAAGATTCTCTGCCAAAGGGTTTGAAGAAGAAACTCGGAATCCAATAAGCCGCTTGGTATCACCCTAAATAGAGGGTTGATTATTCTATGGATGTCTATATATTAAGTATGTGTTCTTAATAATTTAGGCACGGATTACACGGATTAACACGGTTACTTTGTAGCAATGACAATACTTAAGACCGTGAAATCCGTGTAATCCGTGCCTAAAAAAGATAGCAATTTATGAGTGACAGGCACTTACCCACCCTTAGTTTTTATTTTTTTCTCAATGTCACGTCGCTGATTTCTACAACGCCACCTTTGTTTTGTGAAAGAATAGCCAGATAGCAATCTTTCAGAATAGCAGCGTCATCATCCGTGTCAGATACTTCCAAGTCAGCATTTGCCTTCTTGCTGCTAATAGCATTAACCACTTGTCCCATATCATAATAAACCACTACTTTAGTCCATTTATCAGCATCTTTAATCTTAAAGTTATACTGTGCACCCGAAGCATTCGGTTGAGCATCCGCATCATAATCTCTACGCATGAAGAAAGTGGTATTGTACTTACCATTATCGTTCTTTTCTTCATTGGTCTGTTTGATGTATACACCTACCGGAGTACCAGCTTCTTTAGCTTTTGCATAGAAAGTAAGAACATAGATGCCTTTTTCCAAACCATCGGAAATACGTTGTCCCAGAAAAGCCTTGTACCAAGAGATATTTTTTTCGGCACCGGAATTATCAAATTTCATCGCATTCGGATATTTGGCATCTCCCGTTTGTTCCCAAGCAATAGTAGTTACTCCGTCAGCTTCATTATTCAAAATAAACCACTCTCCTGCGGCAGCTTTGTTAGCGTTAGTCACTTTAGTCTTTACTTCGGTAGCGAATTTTTCATTCTTTATCAGGTTCTGTGCACTTACACTTACTCCTGCAATGACCAAAAGGCCGGCAAATAAAACTTTTTTCATCTTACTGTGATTTAAATGTTTATACTTTATTTTTTCTTATTTAAAAGAATCTACTTCATCTTACTTCACTTGTTGGATCACAAATTCATATTTACCAGTCGCTTTCTTTTCTTCTGTCTTTAGTGTGATGCGGTAAATCTCCTTGCCCCATACGTTAGACAGGCGCGGATCATCTAATTTGATTGTTTCCAGTTCTGCTTTAAATTGTGACGGATAATGCATTTCCACCTTTTGTCCCTTCACTTCGATTCGGATTTTCCCTTCAGACGGGAAAGTAACATTGCCCCAAGTTAAGAAATTCAGTTGATTAGGAGCAACAACCTCATCCAATGTATAAGTATCGCCAATAGTTAATTTATTATTATCAAGTGCGTAAGAGCGAATCCAACTTTTCACTTTCGCCTCTGCCGGATAAGCAGTAGCTATATCAGTAGAGAATGTCCGTTTCTTCTCATTGCAAACTGTATTTGTCGCTTTATACTGCTGACCGAATTTTTGCGGTACTCCGTTAATCATCGGCAAGTTGTGATAATTGCTCTGCATGGTCCAGATAGTATAGCGGTCTTTACCGAACGTCTGTTTGGTATAGGTACCTACACCGGCATCAATAATCACGGGGATCGTATTCACGTATAGAGAGAAGGTCCCTACATCATTGTGATTATGACTTTCGTTATTAAATCCGCCTTTAGCGGCAACGAACATACCATTCTTGTTCTTCATATAGCAGAACTCTGTTTCGGGATACCAGGTTACATCCG
Source organism: Bacteroides sp. (assembly GCA_019412865.1). Taxonomy (GTDB): domain Bacteria; phylum Bacteroidota; class Bacteroidia; order Bacteroidales; family Bacteroidaceae; genus Bacteroides. Next base: position 3,084 of record DXOJ01000315.1, read on the forward strand.
GCATATCGTGTTTCGGAGTTGCTTTTGCGAGTTCATTACAGCAAAGCAGAGACTGGAGCGAACGGAAAGCATCGTTGCCCATGGTGGCATATGGCTTTCTCCCATTCAGCAGGTAAGCGGCAAAATGCATCATTTCATCGCTGTTTACAGCTTTACCGAAACGATAAATTAACAAAGGATCACCCCCTCCTTGTGCCGATGCATCGGCAAAGTTCACTACCCAACCATTGCCCACGTATGAGCGGGACATATATTCTCCCATCCGGCGAATCATCGGTTCGTTGAACAGAGACAGTTTTCCACCTGTACCGTCGGAGAGTATCTGCAGATAGTCATAGAGTTTGCCGGCAGCATGTCCCCAGTAGGATGTACCTTCTTCACAGGCACCGTCGGACTTCACGAAATTGATAAATTTGTCGACTGATTGCATGGAGCGGTAAACGGCTTTTGCCAACTTGTCTTTATTGTTCTCCATCAGGAAGAAACATTGCAGGGCATTCGAGTTACACCAGGGATTCCAGTTGTTGATGATTTCCCCCGGTTTCCAGTTAAAAGCCATCCACCACATTTCATCGTCGTTCATATATGGATCGAGAATACGTTCTTTGATTGCCTTACACATTTGTAAAGATACCACGGGATTGATTTTGTCGAATGGTTTGCGGAAGAAATAATGCACCCAAGCCATTAAAGCTCCATATCCGCCTGAACCGAGGTCAATAATCTGTTCGCGAAAATCGGGCAGTGAACGTTTGCTGCTCTGGCGAGGTAAGTGTGCGGATAAAACCCATGAATTCATTTCACAGCTCATATATGCTCCGTTCAGTAGTTGGTCGATGAAGCGTCCTTTTCCTTCAGCCAGTTCGGCGAGCATCAAGGTGTTGAGTGCCTGACGGTTGGTGTCATAAGGAACTTCCATCACTTTCCGGTTACCGCTACGTTCGTACTCCAAATAAGCAGTGGCAGGTATCAGTTGCCATTTATAGTCGAGGAGTTTTTCACCGGCTTCGATGAGGCGTTGTTTGTTAGAGCCCATCAACGAGTCCCAAGCGACGCGATCTGTATAAGCAGGGTAAGGCACCCAAGCCTGTTTCATTACCAACACGTTTTTCAACGTAGTTTCGTCTGCCGCTTTCTGCAGCATATTGCGTTCGGTATATGCGTTTGCCTTGAAAGAAAGACTTCCCAAAGCTGCTACCAGAAAAACACAAAGCAAATGTTTCATTCGAGTCATGGTATTTTCATTCATTTAAGTATTGCAAAGATAGTGTATCTGATAAAAAATGAGGTGAGCAAATCATACGAACCTAATGACAAAAAAGTACATACTTCAAAATTTGTACTCATAATTGCTTCATTTTAAGCTTTTAGGTTATAGAATAATCGATTTCACTCATATTTAAACAGAGATTTCTTCTCAAAATACAGAGATTCCGTTCCAAGAAAACAGAGGTGCAATTTTAGCTAAACAGAGGCTCTGTCTTCCTTAAACAGAGCCTCTGTTTAGTCCAAATAAAGGCTCTATTTTGACATCCTGTTCTCTTCCCGTTTTTCATACCTTAATCCCAATCGCTAAATTCAAAACTCAACTGTTCCCAAACACCGTGTTGCTCATCGGCTTCTTCTTTCGGATTGGAGACAGAAAGCCCGATGAGACGGATTGGATGTTGTTCATATTCCACACTTTTAAGCAGTTCCTTGGCAAGCGGGAGTACCCGGTCTAAGGTAGTCAGTTCCTGCGATTGAGTAAGGCTTCGGGTGATCTGGCTAAAATCATGAAACTTAATTTTCAAGGTAAGCGTGTTTCCTTTGAAGTCTTTTCGCTGGAGACGTTCAATCAGTTCTACTGCAACGTGATATAATTCGATTATGACCGATGAACGGGCCGAAATGTCCCGTTCCAATGTACGTTCACAGCCGATAGATTTACGAATACGAATTGCTTCGACAGGGCGTTCGTCAATGCCTCGCGAACATTCATAATACAGCGTACCTGCTTTTCCAAAATGACCAGTCAGCATTTCAAGAGAACATTTCCGTAGTTGAAGTCCGTTGTGGATACCCAGCAAATGCATCTTCCTGGCAGTCACAGGTCCCACTCCCCAGAAAGATTCAATAGGAAGACAGGCGATAAAATCAAGAGCTTGTTCCGGGTGAATAGTACATAAGCCGTCCGGTTTGCGATAGTCCGAAGCTATTTTAGCTAAAAATTTATTATAAGATACTCCGGCAGAGGCAACAAGGTTGAGTTGCTCGCGAATCTTCAACTTTATTTCCTTGGCTATATCCACAGCCAGGGAAATATCTTTCTTGTTTTCAGTAACATCCAGAAAAGCCTCATCCAAAGACAGAGGTTCGATGAGGTCTGTATATTCGTGGAAAATCTCATGTATCTGACGGGAAACGGATTTATAAACATCCATCCTGCCGGGTACAAAGATGAGTTGGGGACAAAGGCGTTTCGCCTTTTGGGAGGACATGGCCGAACGGACACCATAACGCCGGGCTTCATAGCTGGCAGCAGCCACAACTCCCCTCTCTTCAGCATGACCTACTGCCAAAGGTTTGCCACGAAGTTCAGGATTATCACGCTGTTCTACAGAGGCATAGAAGGCATCCATGTCGATATGTATAATCTTTCTCTGCGTCATTCTTTAGGATTAGCAGAGCAAACTTACTACAAATTCCCGAACAATTCCCGCTTATCGGCTCAAGAAATAATACGCTTATGTTTTTTATAGATATAAATCAAAAAACATTTAATATCCTGTTTAATCTACTTCTTATAATGTTATATTTGCATATCGTCTATGAAAAGCATAGACATACCTGATAAGTTTATGCCACCATAGAATCATTTAAGATTATGAAAAACATACTTTTTGGCTTATTAATATCTTGCAGTGTTCCCATATTCGCTCAAAATGGAATCACCTTTAAAGTTGAAAAGCTTTCAAAGCCTGAAGAATTACTCCATTTGAATTCCCAAGACGACATTTATAAAAGTCTTATATTATCGTACATGAACATAGAGCCTTATGAAATAAAAAAGAAGCATATCGAAATTCCTTATCATATCATTGCAAAGAGCCAATCTCCTGACAGTCTGGTATCTTTTGGTCCTAATTCTTTTTTCAACGGTATGTATCAGGCTTATGCAGATCACAGGCCATTTGTTCTGTCCCCAGACATGATTTGGCTACTAATCAGCCAGGGATTTGCCCGGCATATAAATGCCAATCAAGAATCGATGAGAAATAATCTCGTTGACTTCTCCGGCAAACTGTCCTTAATTGTAAGAGCGGACAAGAAACTGGAAGACCCTACTTTTTCATGGGAAGAGATCTTTCCCCAATTCACAAAACAAATATCAGAACACGTCGGTAACCATCTGACTGAGTTGCTTACCTGTAATTTTTCAACAACCACCTCCTTAGAGAAAGTTGCTTCTGAAATAACAATCATGGAAGCTGTGAAGCCATACTTTGAGTTTATAATCATACGCATTGTCTGTGGAATACCTGAAATAACCCTCGAAGGAACTCCGGAGGACTGGGAGAAAGTTCTACAGAAAGCCAGAAGCCTGAAAGAATATAAACTTGAATGGTGGATTTCCGAACTGGAGCCTCTTCTGGAAGAATTTGTCAAAGCCTCCAAAGGCCAGGTGGACAAAAGCTTCTGGCGCAATATGTTCAAATATCATTCACAGAAGCAATACGGCGCTCCGAATATTATTGACGGATGGATTGTTAAAATTTTCCCGTATGACAAGAAAGGAAGAAGAAATAATCTGAAACAGCTTGAAGGCAGAAATTGTCTCCCCGATGAAATAGTGAAGGTAGATGTAAAGTATCAGGAAGTATATCCCGATGCCGTCAAAGAGACCCCATTGGAATTTTGGGCAGGTTTCATCGGACTGGAGCAAAATAGTAAGAATTTTGCTCTGCGACCACAAATAGGTTGGATGGTCAGAAAGAAAGACGTTGACAATGACGGATTAAAAAACAAGTTGAGTGCTGATGCACAAAATAACGGCTGGGGCAGTGGGATTAACATTAGGGTAAAGGAGTTTCCTACTGTCTTGTTAGAACTGAAGGAGATAAAAAGGTTGGATATCCAGTTTATCGATAAGATCGATATACCGGATGAAATATCAAAGATAAAAATTGAATCGTTGACCCTATATGGAAAGATAACCAAAGAGGGAATAGAGCGCATTAAAAGCTATTACCCGATACGGATATAAAAATAAATGGCTCGCGAGGTGGAATAAATTCATTGATAGCCCCATAAAAAAAGAACACTCAATGTTACTATTGCAACGTTGAGTGTTCTCTTTATAGATACTAATGATTAGTATAAAGTGGAGCTGGAGGGAATCGAACCCTCGTCCAAACGAGGAAATCATAAGCTTTC
>DXOJ01000316.1 GCA_019412865.1 Bacteroides sp.
CATATTGTTTTTTCATACCCGTTTTTTCTGTAAATTCAACATTTGTTTTATCATTCACTATTGACAAATATAGATGAAATTCGTGAATCGGGCTAATAAAAACAGAAAAATTTGCAGCTATTTATCCCCTAAAATGGGATTGGCGGATATTATCCGCCAATCAATGCTTGCAAACTTTAGTGATATCTACTGTGAATCCATCTTCAGCAGGCATAAACTTCCCTTTCATTTTGAGAAATTCGATAAGGGTATCTACATCCATGTTTTCTGCCGAGCAAGTATAAAAACATTGCTGTGAGCCAAACTTCTTAATGATTGCTTCCCGCAATGATGATTCCGAGTAGCTATTTCCTTCCATCATGTGGAGGACTTCATGAGCATGTAATTGTTCCATAATCTTTTTTTTCTGCAAAGATAGGGCAGAGATTACTCAGAAACTGTAACATATGTGACAAAACTGCATAATATTCATTGAAAATTGAAAATAACCATTTCACTATACGTTCCTATTCTGAAAGGTGGTCCCCAAAGAGATAATCCGGAAGATACATACACGTGACTGTTTCCCCATTGGCGATAACCGTGGCTTTGCTCGAATATAGATTCGGTCACCCAACTAATAGGCCATATTTGTCCGTGGTGTGTATGCCCGCTGAATTGCAGGTCGATGCCGGCAGCTTCTGTTTCTTCTAAATCAAAAGGTTGATGATCCAATAAAATGATAGGTTTGCTTTTATTGACATTCACCATTAATTCTTGCAGGGAACGACGCTTGCGGTTATGGCGGTCATCACGTCCTATCAGTTGGATGCCATTAGGAAGTGTGACTACTGAATCGCGCAATAATTGTATTGGAGTGCTTTTTATATATCGGATACTTTCATCGATACCACTAATGTATTCGTGATTGCCGAGAACCATATAGATACCCATAGGAGCTTTCAAGTCGCCCAATTCTTCCGCCATATTCTCTGTATAAAGAGGTACGACGCTATTATCAATCAAGTCGCCACTAATCAGTATCAAGTCGGGATGCTGTGCATTTATCATTTCCACATATTTTTTTAATGCGGCTTTCCCTGTACCATTTCCCAAGTGAACATCGCTGATTGCAACGATTTTAATTGCTTGGGGAGTATCTTCATATTGTTTATTGGTTAAAATGCTGACTACATTGGTTTCCGGATGATGATAGTTATACACTCCATATCCCAGCAGTCCCAACGTGAACACTAAAGACAGATAGAACCTATATTTGCAGACAACTTTGAATAATTTCAAGATATCAAACAAAAGTAGGAATAATGCCATGTATAAAGTAAATATCAGCCAACTTGTTCCAATGGTGTACATCGAATGGGAGATAAAGACAGGTATCTCAAGGTTACGAGCCAGCATCGTGCCGAAAAAGGATAAAGCACATATCCAGAATAAAACGGTCAGGAATATTTTTACTCCGAGAGATTTAACCTTCAGAGCTTGTTTTGCTCTGATAAATATGTAGGCATTACCTACCAGATAAAGAGTGATAATAATCAGTAAATATGTAAGCATAGTGTTTACTTAAAAATCAGAGGAATTATTGGGGCAAAGATAGGTTTTATTGTTGAGTAAAAAGAGTTAATAGTGCTGATATGACTCTAAAATAGCCAAATAAAGGAAAGGGAATGGTGTCTGTAACGGATTGATTGAATCTTAATTACGAAAAATTATAGGAAAATCTGTTTTTATTCTTATCTTTGTCCTCTGAAATGAAAAGACTAGCCTACATAACAGCACTCATCCTCTCTCTCCTGATTATCTATTCAGGAGGCGGAGTCTCTATTGTGCGTTATTGCTGCGCCCGTTGTGAAACGGTGCAGAGCTGTTGTGATACAGGCTGTCCGAAGTGTAAAAAGGCTCATACTTGTGATTCAAAAAAAGGTTGTAAAGATAAAGGTTGTACAGCTACTATCTATAAGCTCGATTTGATGAAACATGCTACTGAACTGACAACATCTGCTTTAGTAGTCGATCTTTTGTGTGAGCATTTTTGCTATCTGTTGACTCCGACCTATGCGGATAAACCGGTAGAATATGATAGTCTGACCTCTCCGCCACCTCTCTGTTCGAGGCAGAAGCTGGCGTTATATTCCACTTATATTATTTAGCCACTATTTCTTTCTTATTTATTCCTTTGCTTTCTATTGAATATGAAAGTAAAGCAAAACTGAATGCAACTAAGTTGCATGAGAAATGAATTAATTTTGTATCTCGAAAGTAACTTTAGAAAGAATGAAATATATGATAATAGGACTGTTCCTGTTATTTGCCGGTAATATATATGCGCAAGTACGGGGAACAGTGAAAGATAGTGCTGGGGAGGCTATTCCGGGTGCAAATGTGTTCTGGATGAATACAGGACAAGGAGTGACAACTAAGGAAGATGGTAGTTTTTCTATTGTAAAACCTTCCAAAAGCCACATGTTAATAATCAGTTTTATTGGTTTCCAGAATGATACCATTCATGTGAGCAGTAAAAATCAGCAGTTGGATATTGTGCTTCGTGATGGAGTGGAATTGAATGAGGTGAATATTGTCACTCGCAAATTAGGAACGATGAAATTACGCAGTAGCGTGATGAACGAAGATATGATAAGCAGTGCTGAACTGAGTAGAGCTGCTTGTTGTAATCTGGGTGAAAGTTTTGTGACCAATCCTTCGGTAGATGTGAGCTATTCTGATGCAGCAACAGGGGCCAAGCAGATTAAATTGTTGGGACTGTCCGGCACTTATGTGCAGATGTTGACGGAAAATATTCCGAATTATCGTGGAGCGGCTTCTCCTTATGGACTAGGGTATGTCCCGGGTCCGTGGATGCAGAGTATACAAGTTTCCAAAGGAACATCTTCAGTAAAGAATGGTTATGAAGCCATCACGGGACAGATTAACGTGGAATTTAAGAAGCCGCAGTTGCCGGAAGCCGACTGGGTATCTGCCAATCTTTTTGCAAGCACTACCAACCGGTATGAAGCCAATGCAGATGCTACATTGAAACTTTCCAAACGGTGGAGCACTTCTCTGCTGGCGCATTATGAAAATGAGACTAAAGCACATGATGGTAATGATGACGGATTTGTGGATATTCCTCAAGTAGAGCAGTATAACGTGTGGAACCGATGGACATATATGGGCGACCATTATGTTTTTCAGGCAGGTATCAAAGTTCTTTCCGAAACACGTACCAGCGGACAAGCCAATCATGGAGGGGCAATACACTCCGGTGATTTATATAAAGTGGGGATTGATACGGAACGTTATGAATTCTTCACCAAGAATGCGTACATATTTAATAAGGAGAAGAATACGAATCTGGCTTTGATTCTTTCCGCTACTTTGCACAATCAGGATGCTACGTATGGGCGCAAACTGTATAATGTGGATCAAACCAACGTTTATGCTTCGCTGATGTTTGAAACGGAATTTAATCCGCAGAACAGTTTTTCCGCAGGATTAAGCTTCAATTATGACGCTTACGACCAGCATTATCGTTTGGAGAATAATACGGATAATCCTCTCAAAGCTTTTGAAAAGGAAGCTGTTCCCGGTGCATACGTGCAATATACGTTGAACCTGAATGATAAATGGATGGTGATGGCGGGTTTGCGTGGAGACTACAGTAACGAACATGGTTTCTTTGTGACTCCGCGTGCACATCTTAAATACAATCCGAATGATTATGTGAACTTCCGTCTTTCTGCCGGAAAAGGGTATCGTACCAATCATGTGCTGGCAGAAAACAATTATCTGCTTTCCAGTAGTCGTAGGGTAGAAATAGCTAAGAATCTGGATATGGAAGAAGCATGGAATTACGGTGCTAGTGTATCTACTTATATTCCTATATTCGGCAAGACGCTGAATGTAAATGCGGAATACTATTACACGGATTTCTTGAAACAAGTAATAGTGGATATGGATAGCAACCCTCATGAAGTGGCTTTCTATAATTTGGATGGACGTTCTTACTCGCATGTATTTCAGGTGGAAGCAAGTTATCCTTTCTTTAAAGGATTTACCTTGACAGGAGCCTACCGACTCACGGATGCAAAAACGACTTACAAGGGAGTGCGAATGGAGAAACCTCTAACCAGCAAATACAAAGGCTTGCTCACTGCTTCCTACCAGACTCCGCTGGGAATTTGGCAGTTTGATGCAACACTGCAACTGAATGGTGGAGGTAGGATGCCTACTCCTTATGAATTGGGAGATGGACAGTTGTCTTGGGAACGCCGTTATGGTAGTTTTGAGCAGTTGAGCTTACAGGTGACACGTTACTTCCGCCGCTGGTCTATCTATGTAGGAGGCGAGAACCTGACCAATTTCAAACAAAAGAATCCGATTATCGATGCGGCAAATCCTTGGGGAAGCAACTTTGATTCCACGATGATATGGGGACCGGTACACGGGGCAAAAGGATATATCGGAATACGTTTTAATTTAGCTAGGAATAGTGAGTAAAAACAGAAGAATAGTGAGTAGCGAAACGATCGCATAGAAAATAAAGAATACTAATTTTAAACTGATAGGAAAAATGAAAACAAAAAGATGGATGGCCACTTGCGTGGTGGCTCTTTTGAGTGTAGCAGCTGTATTGGCAAAAGATATTCGTGTAGTCGTATTTAAAGTGTCCCAGATGCATTGTGAGAAATGCGAAAAGAAAGTAAAAGACAATATGCGTTTTGAAAAAGGATTGAAGGATATTGCGACCGAAGTAAAAACTAAATTGGTGACTATCACATATGATGCTGAAAAAACGAATGTAAAGAACTTGCAAGCAGGATTTAACAAGTTTAATTATGAAGCTGAATTTGTAAAAGAAACAAAGAAAGACGATCAGAAGACTGATAAGAAGTAATTGAACAAATACCTGTATTAGCTTGTTTCTATAAACAAACAATGGTTCTTCCCCGACTTCTTTCCGGGAGGAAGGGAAGACCATAAATAATAATTATATGGGTAACACAATAAAAAAGGCATTTCCTGTGCTTAATATGCATTGTGCAGGATGTGCCAATAATGTAGAAAAAACAGTGAAAAAATTGCCGGGAGTCATTGAGGCTTCCGTTAATTTTGCTACCAATACATTGACCGTTTCTTATGAGAAAGACCAGCTGACTCCCGGAGAAATCCGTGCGGCTGTGCTTGCGGCAGGTTATGATCTGATTGTGGAAGAAGCCCACAAAGAGGAACGCCGGGAAGAGGAGCAGCAGATGCGTTACACTCGTTTGAAGTGGAAAGTGATTGGGGCTTGGATTTTGGTAGTACCGTTGTTGGTATTTTCCATGATACTGATGCATGTACCATACTCTAATGAGATTCAAATGCTACTTGCTATCCCTGTCATGGTCTTTTTTGGAGGTGGTTTCTTTACCGGGGCTTGGAAACAGGCTAAACTGGGACGGAGCAATATGGATACACTGGTTGCACTTAGTACTTCCATTGCTTTTCTGTTCAGTCTGTTCAATACTTTTTTCCCCGAATTTTGGTATGCTCGCGGATTGGAACCGCACGTCTATTATGAGGCTTCTGCAGTGATTATCGCTTTCGTTCTTACCGGAAAATTGATGGAGGAGCGTGCTAAAGGCAATACCTCGACTGCTATTCGCAAGTTGATGGGAATGCAGCCTAAAGTTGCCCGGGTTCTGCGCAATGGAGTGGAAGAGGAGATTTTGATCGAGAACCTCCAGATAGGTGATATGGTTGTTGTACGTCCGGGAGAACAGATACCTGTGGACGGTCAACTCTCCGAAGGCGATTCGTATGTTGACGAAAGCATGATTAGTGGTGAACCGGTTCCGGTAGAAAAGAAGAAAGGCGATAAAGTCTTGGCAGGAACGATCAACCAGCGTGGCTCATTTATCATACACGCCACACAGGTAGGTAGTGAAACGGTGCTTGCCCGCATCATTTCCATGGTGCAGGAAGCACAGGGTAGCAAAGCTCCCGTGCAACGTATCGTCGACCGTATTACTGGAATTTTCGTACCTGTCGTATTGGGTATTGCCATCCTGATATTTGTTTTATGGGTTGCCATCGGTGGTAGTGAATATATCTCTTATGGTATTCTGTCGGCTGTTTCTGTTCTTGTCATTGCTTGTCCGTGTGCTTTGGGACTTGCTACGCCTACTGCATTGATGGTGGGAATAGGTAAAGCTGCCAGCCAGCATATTCTGATTAAAGATGCAGTAGCTTTGGAACAAATGCGTAAAGTGGATGTCGTTGTACTGGATAAAACCGGGACATTGACTGAAGGACACCCTACTGCTACCGGATGGTTATGGGCACAATCGCAGGAACCTCATTTCAAAGATGTGCTTTTAGCCGCAGAAATGAAATCGGAGCATCCGCTTGCCGGTGCTATCGTTTCTGCACTTCAGGATGAAGAGAAAATAAAACCTGCTACGTTGGATAGTTTCGAAAGTATTACGGGAAAAGGAATCAAAGTCTCTTATGAAGGACATACCTACTGGATAGGTAGTCATAAACTCCTAAAAGATTTCAGTGCGACAGTAAATGATGTGATGGCTGAAATGCTGGTTCGCTATGAATCGGATGGCAATGGTATTATCTACTTTGGACGCGAAAACGAGTTATTGGCTATCATTGCTGTTTCTGACCCGATAAAGGCTACTTCTGCCGAAGCGGTAAAAGAACTGAAACGTCAAGGTATTGACATCTGTATGTTGACGGGTGACGGGCAGCGGACGGCATTAGCTGTTTCTTCCCGTTTAGGAATTGAACGTTTTGTTGCTGACGCTCTGCCGGACGATAAGGCCGAATTTGTGCGCGAGCTTCAAATGCAGGGAAAGAAAGTCGCTATGGTAGGAGATGGTATCAATGATTCGCAGGCTCTAGCACTGGCTGACGTGAGCATTGCCATGGGGAAAGGAACTGATATTGCTATGGACGTAGCTATGGTAACCTTGATGACATCGGATTTATTGCTGCTTCCTAAAGCTTTTCAGCTGTCAAAGCAGACGGTCAAACTGATTCATCAGAATCTTTTCTGGGCGTTTATTTATAATCTGATCGGGATTCCTATTGCTGCCGGTATCTTATTTCCATTGAACGGTTTGTTATTGAATCCGATGTTGGCAAGTGCTGCAATGGCCTTCTCCAGTGTGAGTGTAGTGCTCAATTCATTGAGCTTGGGAAGAAAATGAGTAAGCGACTGTAAAAAGAAAACAAACTGTAAGTAAATAATAAACGGTGAATACTTTGCGGATCATGCGCAATTTGTTCACCGTTCGTTTTTTTGTAATTCGTTGTTTATAATTTTATCCTCTATCGCTCTTCATAAGAATTATCTGTTTCTGAATTCCAATGGCGTCATTCCTACGTACCGCCTAAAATACTTACCAAAGAATGAGGCGCTGGGGAAGTTTAAAGAATAAGCTATTTCTTGGATAGTCATATTAGTGCCTTTCAGTTTCGCTTTGGCATCCATGATTACAATATAAGCAATGGTGTCCAATACACTTTTACCTGTCACTTGTCTCACGGTTGTGCTTAGATGCTGAAGCGAGATTCCCAGTTTGTCTGCGTAGAATTGTGCACGACGTTCATTCTTATAATTCTCGGTGATGGCTTGAATCAATTCCCGGCAGATTTCCTTTTTGCGATTCGAACTGCTGTTCTCACCCGGAAATTTATGATATATCAGTCGTATGCTTGTCAGGATAGTCTGAAGGGATAACTCAACCAATTCGGAATCCATTTCGAAGTTCTCATTGCAACTGGCCCGTGATAATAGAGCAAAATAGTCTTTCAGATAACTGGCTACTTCTTCATTAAGAGGAACCACCGGTTGCTCTATCAGTTTGGGATATGCATTACCGATATTCTTCATCAGATTGATTCGTCCGGCACAATGGGCAGAGAAGCCGGCAAAGCAAAGACATACTTTTTCTGTTCTCTCCCGAAACTGGATGATTGTTCCCGGTAACAATGTTATCAGGTCATTAGGACGAATTTCATAATCAAGCAGATTGATGGAGGCTTTCATCGAACCTTCGGTACAGATGGCAACAATACATGCCTGCAACCGGCACGATTGCTTATAAATATTGAGAATGTCTTCCGTAACATTCGTCCATGCTAATACTTCGGTAGGCAAGTCTACCTGTGGAAAGTCCATTTTCATAGTTGTGTTTGTTATATTAGGCCAACAAATGTACACATTTTCTTTTTATTTCTTACCTTTGTTTTCATGAAAACAGTTTTTATTGATTGGAATTTTATCCCATATGCCGAAGCATGGCAACGGCAGACAGAATGGTTTGATGAGATTGTCCGGGCAAAAGTTCAGGGCGGGAGTTATGAAAATCGTGTCGTAATGTGCGAGCATCCCCATGTTTATACATTAGGGCGTAGCGGGAAAGAAAATAATATGCTGTTGAGTGGTGAACAGCTGAAAGCTATTGACGCTACTCTTTATCATATTGATCGGGGAGGGGATATTACCTATCATGGCCCCGGACAACTGGTATGCTATCCGATACTGAATCTTGAAGAATTTCAGTTAGGATTGAAAGAATACGTCCATCTGTTGGAAGAAGCGGTGATTCGTGTATGTGCTTCTTATGGCATTGAAGCCGGACGTTTAGAGAAAGCAACAGGAGTGTGGCTGGAGGGTGATACGCCCCGTGCACGTAAGATTTGTGCTATCGGAGTGAGGAGCAGTCACTTTGTCACTATGCACGGACTGGCTTTGAATGTGAATACGGATTTGCGTTATTTCAGCTATATCCACCCTTGTGGGTTTATAGATAAAGGCGTCACTTCTCTTCGTCAGGAATTAAAGCACGATGTGCCGATGGACGAAGTGAAGCAACGTCTCGAAGATGAGCTTAGAAAACTATTCCAACTCCCAGCTGCCAAGTGCGGTGCATAAAGCAATCCTTGTCAGCCAAGGCATAAGAGAAGTCTGCACGTATCGGCCAGAAGTTGATTCCGCAGCCTAAAGTGCCGTAGTTACCTATTCCTTTGTCTTTGTCTCCAAAATGGTATCCTGCACGGACAACACCATATTTCAGGAAATTATATTCGGCTCCTATACCGGCCTGTAAATGACGGATTTCAGAAGGAAGCAGGTAATTAAAGTCGAGCGCAACCTGCAAACGATTTTCTATACTGAATGGCAGGTCGATCGTACCTCCTAAGCCTAATCTGGCAGGTAACTTCTGTCCATCCAGTTTTTTGCCTAAGTTGGCAGCTTGGAAACCAATGCTCCAGGAAGCCATTTCGTCCAACAGAGCCATGCTGCGATAGTAAGTCGCACCGAAGTCCAGGCAAACACTATTCTTGGTGTCTGCACCTTCTGCGGCTTTGGCTTGCAGGTATCTGAACGTTAATGACATAGATAGATTCTTGGCTACATTTCTGAAATAGGCAGCTTCCAGATCCCATATATGCGGACGGTAATCAAATACTTTGGGATCTTTGAAATGCCGGAAACCTATAGCAAATCCATGTATGCCTTCCCTGCCGATCCGATAGAAAAGGGAGGCACTATGTAGCGCATAGTCTTTGTTGATATTGGCGTATGAATAACTCGCCCCCATCACTTCCTGTGAGAAGGCGATGGTAGAAGCATTATGAAAGATAGCTGTACTACCGTTATCGGTGGTAGCTAATCCTGTACCTGCCATACCTGCCGATTGGGCGTCCGGAGTAAGTTCCAGAAAGTAGGCGTTTGCCATTTCTTGTGCTCCCAGCAAAGTAGGGAATAAGCACAAGATGAGAAGGAAATGTTTTACTCGTTTCATAATCAGTTATTTTTAGAGTGAGACATCCGGACAACACGTATGCCTGTCCATGATTTATTGTTGTTTAGCATGTGATTGAGAGGTTCATCGCTGACAACTACTTTTCCCAATGTAGAAGAAGCGTGTAGCAGGTGCAGTTTTCCCTCTTTATATGCTGCTATTCCCACATGAGCTATATCCAATCCGGACATTTTCGTTGTAATAGCAATAATATCTCCATTCATAATCCAAGGCAATCCGGCTTCCGGCAGTTCGCTTTTCGGCAACCAATGTACGACTTTTCCGGAGATTGCTTTTTCATATTCGGCCATTTGTCGTACATTTTCCGGCGAATCAGCCAATTTTTTATATTGCTTGGGATGGGTAGACATATACGAAAGAGAGATTTTCTGGGTATGTGCACTGTTTTTGGCAGTAATGTCGGTGAGGAATCCGTGGCGGATTCCGTTCTCTATCCATTCGGAAGTATAATGCAACCGGGAAGGATATCCGTTGATGATGCCGTCCCGATAACGTATTTTTTGCAGATTGTCGGCAAAGGAAGAACCGAGTGCCTGTGCCAACGTGTATTCTACGAAAGTGAGGCAATCTACGGCATCGGTCCGGATCACTAATGATTCTTCTCCGTCTTGATCTAATGTGTTAGCCACGTATTTAGTTCCCAGGTAAGATTTCCCGATTCGTAACATGGGTTCGGGATTTTCCGGGAATACAACGCCGTCGCGCAACCATTTCTCCAACTCCTGTGTCCATTGTTGCTTATATTTAAAATGATCCTGAAATCCCCAGCCATGTCCTCCGGTAGGATAAACATGGAGAGTTGCCGGAACCTTGTTTTTTTGTAAAGCGAGGTAATAGTTCACTCCGTGATAAGGTGCTACGGAAGGGTCGTCGGAGGTAAGAGCGATAAATGCTTGTGGAGTATCGGGCGTTACTTGCAATTCGGCAGAAAACTTCTGTATTTGTTCCATTGTTGGATTTTTGCCTAGCAATGCAGTTCTTGTATTTCCCCGGGTGACTTGCATCATCGTAACTACCGGATAAAGTAATATCTGAAAGTCCGGACGTGTTTCCGAATTGTAGTGAGTGGCGAGTGTAGCAGTTAAATGCCCTCCCGCAGAGGCTCCCATTAATCCTACCTTGTAAGGATCGACATTCCATTCTTTGGCATGTTGGCGTACCATGCGAATGGCTTGTTCGGCGTCTGATACGGGGACTTCCCAATGTCCGTTCGGCATCCGGTATTTTAATACCATATAGGTAATACCTTGTCCGCAGAACCAGGGAGCCATATCATACCCTTCTCCATCCATACCCAGTCCACGATAACCGCCTCCGGGACACATGATAATAGCCATTCCATTCGGCTTTTCCGGATGGTAGACCGTCAGGGTGGGATGCGTGACATTCGTGACAAAATGAGGACGCGTTTCCTGCTCTTCTCCGGTTAGTCCACTGGAGTTGGGAGCACCGTCGGGCCACAAAGGTAGCTCGACGGGCTGCTGCGCAAATGATATGGCAGTTACAAGTGATACTATAATGGATAATAGTCTCCTCATAATTATTTATTTAACTTTCATTGAAGCCTTTATAAAGTAAAGAATCAGTAAGGCATACGCTCCTAATGCCAACACTTCTGACCAAGTATTGTTCAACCATGCCTCATTAACCAGATTGATTCCACCAAAGCGCATCGCGGCACTGATTACTCCCATCAATGCACCTCCGGCAATGAAACCGGATGCCAGTAAAGTTCCTTTTTCACCTCTTTCCGTATTCAGAGATGCATCTTTGCTACGTGTTGTAACAAACCAATTCACTGCTCCACCCACTACCAACGGCACATTCAGTTCCAACGGAATAAACATACCCAATGCGAAAGCTAATGCAGGAATTTTACAAAGAGTCAGAATAATAGCTAAGACAGCCCCAATACCATATAACAACCAGGGTGCACCTACACCACTCATCAGCGGTTCGATAACGGCCGCCATCGCATTTGCTTGCGGAGCAGCCAGTGCGCCACTTGTAAATCCGTATGTCTTATTCAGGATAATCATTACACCGCCTACTGTTGCAGCCGATACGATTGTTCCCAAGAACTTCCATGTTTCCTGTTTGGCAGGCGTGCTTCCGAGCCAGTAACCAATCTTCAAGTCGGTGATAAAACCTCCTGCCATCGATAGTGCGGTACATACTACACCACCCATTACCAATGCGGCAACCATGCCCGAAGGACCTTTCAGTCCGACAGCTACCATCACTACGGAAGCCAAAATCAGTGTCATCAATGTCATTCCCGAAACCGGATTAGTACCAACAATCGCAATGGCATTAGCTGCTACTGTGGTGAACAGGAAAGAGATACCGGCAACCAGAACAATGGCTACCAATGTATGCAACAGATTCCCTTGCATGACATCAAGGTAGAAGAATAATACGATTAAGATCAGTGTGATGATGGAACCGATGGCGATAATCTTCATGGAAAGATCCCGTTGGGTACGGATAATGCTCTTCTCTACATTCCCTTTACCGCCCATCTCTTTGGCTGCCAGTCCGACAGCGCTCTTGATGATGCTCCAGGAACGGATAATACCGATCACACCCGCCATAGCGATACCGCCGATACCGATGCTCTTGGCATAATATTTGAATATTTCTTCCGGACTCATCATACCTACGGTAGAGGTGATTTCCGGATTCCATGCATTCAGTACACTGTCACCCCAGATAGCAGACATTCCCGGAATGATAATCCACCACACAGCCAATGAACCGGCACAAATGATGGAAGCATATTTCAGTCCGACGATATATCCCAAACCAAGCACGGCGGCACCGGTGTTTACCTTGAATACCAATTTTGCCTTTTCTGCCAGCATTTCTCCGGCACTACAAACACGGGTGGTAAAGTTCTCGTTCCACCATCCGAATGTCGCTACGATGAAGTCATATAATCCGCCGATCATACCTGCCATCAATAACGGTTTAGCCTGGCTGCCGCCTTTTTCTCCGGAGATCAACACCTGTGTAGTGGCTGTTGCTTCCGGGAAAGGATATTTTCCATGCATGTCGCTGACGAAGTATTTACGGAAAGGGATCAGGAATAGAATACCCAATACGCCACCCAATAAAGAGCTGATGAATACCTGCATGAAGGTAACCGTCATCTCGGGATATTTAGCTTGGAGAATATAAAGAGCGGGGAGGGTGAAGATTGCTCCGGCAACGATTACTCCGGAACAAGCTCCGATAGACTGGATAATCACATTTTCGCCCAACGCATTTTTTCTTTTGGCAGCTCCGGAAACTCCTACGGCAATGATCGCAATTGGAATAGCTGCTTCAAATACCTGTCCGACCTTCAACCCCAGATAGGCAGCGGCGGCCGAAAAAAGGATTGCCATGGCAATACCCCATGCTACTGACCAGATATTAACTTCCGGATGATTTTTAGAGGGACCCATCAACGGGTTGTACACTTCCCCGGGTTTCAACTCTCTGAACGCATTCTCGGGTAACCCGGTGAATTTGTCTTCTTCTTGTTTCATAGTTTTTATAATTTGCTAATGTGTTAATTTACATTTCCGTCCTCAAAGTAAACAAAAAAAAAGGAGAACCGAAAGATTCTCCTTTATGTAATAGTCTATTTTTTCCTACTTTGCATCTTTTGCCGTCATATCGCCCTCGATATACAATCTTAC
>DXOJ01000317.1 GCA_019412865.1 Bacteroides sp.
CAAAAAGATAAGAATTCTAATAAAGGAGTGCTGTCTTTTTGATGGTGAGTCTATATATGAAACAATAGTGAAAGGAAAAATCCACGAAGGGGTGAGATTGTTGTCAGCAACAAAGAATTCTTATGATGCCAAGGATTTAAAATGGATGAAAACAATATTAGAGTGTTTAAACAGCCTGCCGGATACGGGAAAAATAGAAGTTGTAAAAGGCGGTGTGTTTACAAGAGATAATGGCGAGAAGTATATATGCGAAAATGGACATAAAAATCCTGTTGATTCGTCCTTTTGCGAGAAATGTGGAGTTAATATGAAAGGAATGACCGAGGGGGAGGTGAAGCATATTGATTCTTTAAAGGAAAGATATAGTATTATTGAACAATATATCCAATAAGTCAGGGCTCTAACTAAAATATATAAATCAAGTATGGCAGAACCTTTTAAGAATATGTACAACGAGCAATTTTTCGATCTATTTACGAAAGATTTGAAACTTGTTATCGATGATTTTGATGCTCACGGGTTTGTTTCTCAAGTTATGGATGATGAATGGGAAGGCAGGGAACTTAAACAGCGCTGCATACATATCACTACCATTCTGAAAAAGTTTTTGCCGGCAGATTACAAAGAGGCAATCGCTAAGATTCTTGAGTTGTTGGATCATGTAAAAAGTACGCGGCCTGATTTTTCGGTGATAGATGATACGAAGTTTGGATTGATGCTGGAGTATGGGGCGATTCTGGATAATTATGTCGAGCAATATGGGTTGGATGATTATGAAACGTCTGTCAAGGCGATAGAGAAAATCACGCAGTTCACAAGTTGCGAGTTTGTGACTCATCCTTTTATTATAAAATATCCGGATGAAATGATGAAGCAGATGTTGGTTTGGTCGAAACATGAGCATTGGGGAGTAAGGCGGCTTGCGTCAGAAGGTTGCCGTCCGCGTTTGCCTTGGGCGATGGCTTTGCCGAATCTGAAGAAAGATCCGACACCTATTATTCCTATTTTGGAGAATCTTAAAAATGATCCGGCAAAATTTGTACGGTTGAGCGTTGCCAATAATTTGAATGATATTGCGAAAGATAATCCGGAAATTGTCATTGATTTAGCAAAGAAATGGAAGGGTGAATCGAAAGAGGTAGACTGGATTATTAAACACGGTTGCCGGACGCTCTTAAAGCAAGGGATTCCGGAGGTGATGGAGTTGTTTGGTTTTGATTCTATCAGAAATAATATTAGTGTGGAGGATTTTCAGATTTCAAGTCCTAAGGTTAAAGTCGGGGATTCGTTGGAGTTTGGTTTTAACTTGTTGAATCATAGCAATAAGACAATCAAAATACGGCTTGAATATGGTATTTATTACCAAAAAGCAAATGGAACGCTGACGAAGAAAGTTCATAAAATCAGCGAAAAAGAATATACTGGGAATTCTACCACACGAATAACGCGAAAGCACTCTTTCCGCGTGGTTACGACGAGAAAATTCCATCTCGGGCTTCATCAAATTGCTATAATAATCAATGGGAGTGAATTTGAAAAATATGATTTCGTTTTGATTGAGTAATTCGATTGCTGCAACAAATAATATAAATCCTCGATTCTCCGGATGAAAATCGAGGATTTTTTATTTTGATTACTACTATCTTCTTCCTAATACCCCGGATTCTGTTTCAACCTCTCATTCATCACCCGTATTTTCTCCGGTATAGGGAATACAGTTGTATAGCCACTTGCTTCATCCGGCAGTTGCGGACGGCTGCTGTAAGCTCTTGTAAACTTCCCGAAGCGGACTAAGTCCTGTCGTCTCCATCCTTCCCAAGCCAGTTCCAGCTGACGTTCGGCAAGGATATTCTCTAAAGTGGCAGTGCGGGGAGAAGCGTTGACACGGCTACGAACTTCATTGAGTTCTTCATCTCCGTTTGCTCCGTTCCGGACTTTCGCTTCACTCTTCATCAACAAAGCGTCTGCATAGCGGAACAATACAATGTCATTCTCCATCAACTTACCGTCTTTTGTGGCAGTCGGGTCGACTTCATACTTTTTCATGCGGGCTCCTGCGGTTTGTTCGTATGGGGTGTCTGTTATATCCAGAGATACTTTCCAGGGCAGATATTCCAGTACCGTTCCATTATCCAGTTTGATTATGTTTCCTTTCAGGTCGTGGACAATTCCTGCAAAATAGCAAATATCAAAACGGGGATCTTGTTCCGCGGTTTCATAACCGAAAGCTTCGAGGGCTTCAATGGTGGCGCTGGGACCGTTCTCACCGCTTAGTCCGTAAGCCTTGGCGTGATTATAGTGGCGGGAACGGAAGAGATATTGCATCTGGTTGGTGTACAGAGTTTTGTTCATCGGGATAGTGAAGACATTCTCTACGGACGGTTCGTTGAATATAGAGAAATTCGTTTCGTATTCCGGTTCCAGTTTGTAGCCCATAGTCTTGAGTTGGTCACAATAGTAGATGACTGTTTCCCAGGCATTGAGTTCGCTGCCGTTCACTGTGAACTTTATATTTTTTCCATCCGGGCGTTGTCCGTCCGTCCAATCATTGTCTGTATAAACTTCGGAGTTCAAAGCCAGTTTGGCCAGTAGGAAAGTTACCACGGGGCGAGTGATACGGCCATAGTAAGGGCCGGACTGGTTGCTATGTGCATCGCTCAACAAAGGAGCCGCCTCTTGCAATTCCTTGACAACAAAGTCAAAGACCGTTTTCCGTTCACTTTGCACTACATCTTTCATTGCTACGGAAGAGGATTGAACTAGCGGGATGCGTCCGAACAAATCCATCAGGTAATAATAATACATAGCCCGCATGGCACGTACTTCGGCACGGTATGCCGGCAGTTCCGTAGCGGAATGAGTTTCGGCGAATTTGTCTATCCGTTCCAGTGATTTGTTACTTAACATGACGACTTTATAGAGATATTCCCATGTAGCCTGAATGGCATCATTCTCTATTCCCCAATCGTGCAGGTAAAGTCCTTGCCAAAAACCACCATCATACCAGTCACCTCCACGGGTGGGGATAATGGCTTCGTCGGAGGTAAAGGTGTTCAGGTCGTAGACTCCCCTACCCGTTCCCTGCAATCCCTGACTATCACTATAACCGCCTACGTATGTATAAAGCGAAGCTACTGCATTGAGATATACTTCCGAGATTGTATTGTAAACGTCATCTTCGGGTAACTTATCTTTCGGATTTTCCTCCAAAAACTTACTACATGAGAATAAACCCAGGCACGTTATAAGAAGGAATACCAGCACTCCCGAAGAACGTAAGATCTTCTTTGAAAACAGTTCCGCTATCCTTGAAAGCAGTTCTTCTTTCTGCAAAAAAAGACTTTTATTTTTCATATATTGTTTCATCATCTCCTCCTCCATTAAAAGTTAATACTCAATCCCAGTGTGTACGTCCGCGCCAACGGATATCCCCGTTTATCATCCACGCCTAAAGTGGAGTTCACCGTTGAACTGTTAATCATGGGTGAAAGTCCCGAATAACCGGAAATGGTTGCCAGGTTGTTGACTGTAAATGCCAGACGCAGGGAGCGGACATATTTCTTCAGTTTCTGTACTTTCTCAATCGGCACGTTCCAACCCAGCGTCACATAGTCGAAGTTGACATAATCTCCCTTTTCCAACCAATAGTCGGTGGCGGTTTGATCCTTGATGTTCTGTTTCGGGGCTTTCTTCATTACGTTATAGTCGGGAAATATATTCATGTTCATATAGGTCAGGGAGGTTCCGTTGTAGATTTTATGTCCGAAAGCTCCGTTAATCTGCAAAGACAGATCGAAACGCTTGTAGCGGAAACTGATGTTGGAGCCAAGAATCGTTTTAGGTACGGCTTGTCCTGCCACGTAGCGGTCTTCACCATCTTCAAGGCTGACACCTCCGCCATTCAGATCGGCGATGCCATAGGTGTATCCGCCGTTTCCGTCGGATTCCAGTCCCGTACTGTGGGGAAGATAGAACACGCCCAACGGTTGACCCACCATCTGATATACGATGTGGTTGTATCCTCCATGAAAGCCGGCTCCGTCGAGGCCAGAAAGACTTTTATATTCGGGAGCAGAAAGCATTTCGCCGTTGTACATACCGCTTAATGAGAGCAGTTTGTTGCGCTGGAAAGTGATATTGGCATTGATATTCAGTTCCATATCCTTGGTCTTCAAGGGGGTGATGCCGATGGCGATTTCCGTACCCCAGTTGCGCATGGAACCGATGTTGGCAAGTAAGGTGTTATAGGTGAAAGGCGGTACGCTTACGTTGTAAAGGTAAAGCATGTCTGTGGTTCGGGAGTTGTAATAGTTGGCGGAAAGCAGCAGGCGGTTGCCGAAAAGAGCTACGTCGATACCGGTATTAAAGGTATGTTTCACTTCCCATTTCAGGTCGGGATTCGTGTTCCGCAAGTCTCCTAAAGATACGACGGCGGAGTTTCCGACGGGGACTACACCGTTCGGCTTTACAAGGTTCAATGTAGTGTATGAGTCAATCCCACTCTGATTACCTGCCAGACCGTAGCCAATACGGAATTTCAGATTATCCACCATCGGCAACTGCTTCATAAATTCTTCTTCACTAATCACCCATGCGGCAGATGCGGAGGGGAAGAATCCCCATTTGTGGTTCGCCCCGAATTTGGAGGAAGCATCTGTACGGGCGTTCAGCGTCAGTACGTAGCGGTCGGCGTATGTATAGTTGAAACGTCCCATGAAAGATGCCAGACGGGGTTGGTCGTAGTAAGAATTAGTGCCTTCCCACAAGCGGAGTGCGCCTGCCTGAAGATTATTATACCCGAATTTGTCGGTGCTGAAATTGCTTACTGTTGTATAATATCCCGTGTAGGTTTCTTTTTGAAGTTCGGCAAGTGCCAACACGTCAAAGAAATGTTTTTTCCAGTTTTTCTTATAGGTCAGCATCATGTTGCCCAGCAAGGATTCTCGCTTTTTGGTTCCTTTGTAAGCCTGGCCGTTCGCCCAGACGGAGGTGGGGAGGTATTGCGAATTTTCCACGATATTATAGGTATAGGCACCGAAGAGGTTTAGTTTCAGTCCTTCCAGCAGATTGAAAGTCAGACGGGCGTGCGTGCTGATGTGCGAAGTGGCATCATCGTCCTGCACTTCCATCCATGCCAATGGATTGGTGATTTGGCTGGCAGTCGTTATTCCGTCCCAGGAATTGGTGACGGGGTCTTTATGGTTGGGATAGGTGGGGTTGAATGTGGCTGCCGAATAGAACGTTTTCTGATAATCCACCAGATTATGATTCTTCTGAATGGAACCGAACATTCCCAGCTCGCAGTTCAGGAAGCCGTCGAACATTTTCTGATTCATGTTCATATTCGAAGTGAAGTTTTTCATGTCTTCATTCAAAATCACTCCCTGACGATCCATGAAACCAAGAGAAACGCGATAGCTGGACTCACTGGAACCGCCATAAAAGGCGATGTGATGGTTTTGTTGTAGTCCTGTCTGTTCAATCTCTTTCTGAAAATCGGTGTTATTTCCTTTATCCAGAATGGAAATCCCGCGTTCCGAGGCAACACGGCGGTACTCATCGCCGGACAGCATTTTCAGATTCTTGTAGACGGTGGAAATTCCGAAGCTACCGTTGTAGGCTACTTGTGTTCTGCCGCTCATTCCTTTTTTAGTGGTGACCTCGATCACACCGGAAGCTCCTCGTGAACCGTATTGTGCGGTTTCGGAAGCGTCTTTCAGAATGGTGAAACTCTCAATATCCGTAGGGTAAATGGAGGTGAGCATACTCAAGTCACCAAATACTCCGTCGACGATTATCAAAGGGTCATTGCCACTGGTCAGTGAGGTAGTTCCCCGCAGGCGTACTGCATCCAAGGCTGCCGGACCATTTGACCCGCGTTGGATGGTCAAGCCCGGCACACGTCCGCGGATTGCTTCCAAAGGGTTCGTTATCTGGTCTTTATTCATCTGTGTCTCCGTAATCTTCTCTACGGAACCGGAGAGGGTTTTCAAACTTCCGGTGGCATATCCAACAGTTATCAATGAGTCTATGGGCGTGACGGGAATCTTCTGCGCCAAGGTGCTCTCGCACGGGATTACCAGAAGAAGAAGGCTGTAGAAAATGAGTCTAGCGTGTTGTACCATATTCTTAGTTTTTAAGGTAATAATACAAATATAACAATAAAAGAGGGAATCTGGTTGAGTAGATTCCCTCTTTTATTCATAAATGATATTGACAATGTCTATTTCACGATTATCTCATCCGTAAATATCCAACCTCCGAATTCGCTTCCGGCCTGTGCCTGGTAACGTACGTATCTTCCTTTTGCTTCTCCCTGCCATGAAATATCCGTAAAACGGATGGGTGTTTCTTTACTTACTTCAAAGTGTTGTTTTTGCAGCTCCGTGAAGTTTATTCCATCATCGGAAATGGAAATAATCACTGTCTCCGGCAGGAATACTTCCGCGCCGACCACTTGCATAAAAGCGGCGGTGATGGAATGGATAGGGGTTTCTTTTTCCATATCAATCGTCACATCGAGACGGTTGTCC
>DXOJ01000318.1:0-11486 GCA_019412865.1 Bacteroides sp.
TACCATAACTTTCTATGTATATAATGATTTAACTCTCTAATTGCAAATCGTACTATTGATACTATTTCAGAAAAGTTCAAAACAGTCAATATTGCAAAACATAACATTGCCCACAAATAAGCACCTTTCCCTACAAACACTGATTCAACCACCAAAAGAATCACCTGCATTGTGGTACTAATTGGACTTACACCAATATTCAAATATTTGTTTACAGCTACCCTTCTAATTAACCATATTATATAATATCCAATCATTGTAGATATGGCTACCACAATGACTCCATATTGCTTCAGGAATAAAACTGTTAGCAAAATTGAAACAATCGCTCCTATCAAAGTGGAAACAAATTGCATGATATTCTTCCTTTCTGATGAAAATATTGAGCCAAGAAAACCGGCCAATGCACCAAGGAATACAGATATAAAAAGGTATGGAGTGACCCACCAATAAGATACAAATTCACCAGACAGCAAAACACTAGCAAGAACATAAGACAAAAGGATAATCATTCCAGTCAATAAAATAAGCATTGAAAAATACTTCCGATGCATTGACTTTATATACCTTTTGGATTCATCTGTACCATAGTCCTTCAACGCTGATAACAACCAAGCCTGTGCAAAAATATCGCACAATACAGTCAATATTGAAGGTATACGCAGAGTTGCAGAATATATACCCACTGCTGATACACCTAGCCATGCAAGCATGACATAGCGATTTACACTACTCAGAGCCCACCAACTTATCTGATTTGAAACTAGTGGCATTGAAAACACAATCATCTCCTTTTGGAGTTTTGCATCAGAAATCCTTGTCCAATAATCCCATACACTGCACTTTATAGCCATGTAAGAAATAGCAAAAATGTCTGCAATGGTATATGAAAGCAAAAATCCCATAACCCCTAGCCTCAATACAAGCAAAAAGAACAAGTTGAGAACAACTACCATGAATGAACTCAGCAATCCTCCAGATACAGAGACTTTTACATTATCAATTCCTCTTGCGAACTTATGCATCAGGTTCATCAAACCTTGATTGCATAACATAATAGGAACAAATAGAATATACCCACCAATAGAATCGAACATTGGAAGGAAATAGAGCCCAGCTGTAATAAAAAGGCTTATTACAAAGCCCCATAATGTCACCCTTAAGCCAGTTGAAAAGAGTTTCCTTCGGTCAACATTTTTAATGAAACAAAATCTTAGTATAGCATCTGCAATCATACATGTCAAAATAGGGAATAACATTTGAGCTGTTGTTTGAACCATGTCTGATATGCCATACTCTTCAGTTGAAAGTACTGCTGTGTATAATGGAATCATCAAAAACACAAGAATTTTTGATCCCATATTTGCAATTGCAAATAATAGCGTATTGGAAAGTAATTCTTTTATTCTTGAGTTCATACCAAACTATTTTGACGATTATAAATACTTGTAAACAAATAAATAAAAATAATTTGAAAAGCGAAACCTCCAGTTCCAAAGGAATAACTTTGAAAGAACATACTCGCAAATAGCATAATAATATATGTCAATATTTCCTTACTATTAATTAAAGGTCTGATATACAACGACAAGAATAAAGCAAGCCCTATCACTCCGAATTTTGCAAGTACCAGCCAGAATGTAGAAACAAAGATAGAATTTTCCTTTACAATTATTTCATTGGAATGGAAACCTCCACTTATTAAGTAATCATACGGATTAGCTGCAGGCATGCCAATTAATAAATCCATAAATGGCATATTAAACACCATAGCTGGACCATTGATTGTTCGAGATGTACTTTCAATATCTGTCTCTGAGATTTTCTCCATACCAGCAGAGAAAATTTCCGAAGTAAACAGCAGCCATACAAAAACTCCAGTCAATAACACAACAGCAACTTTTGTTCGAATTCTAATATCCTGTGTTAATACATATACGATCAGCATAAGGAGGGACATTGTGATACCAGTTGTAGATGTACTGAAGAACATTGATGCCATAATAATGACCGTCCATGTGAATTTTCGTTCAAATAATGACAGAAAAAGTGGAACCATCATATAAGTCACAAAGGCAGCAGGCTCCCAGTAAAACGAGGTTGGGCGAAATCCTTCCTCAAAAAGTCTTGATCCTGTTTCAAGTTCAGGAAGAAACGGCAAAGGAATAGGTGTTACACACCCGCCACTCCTAATTATTGCGAAGTGATATGCAATACCTCCTATACTAATAATAGCAACAAGATTTATTGCCCCTTTTAGTTTTTCAAAATCCAGAGCTTTCACAATAGGTATAATACATATTGACAATAGCACAGCCGAAATGGTATTGTTAATCATGTATCCTGGGGCATTTATCATAACCGCCAACAGAATTTCATGTATAACCACAAAAGCAATAAGCCATTTTAACTCTCTCATTTGTATGTTGGATTTATTTTGCCTTGCGAAAGCAATTAATGCCATCACAACCATAAAGAACAGGTTACCTTTTATTGCCCCCCAACTATACCCTGATAATATGCAGTAGAATGCAAATAGAAGCTCAAGAAAGCCTATTCGATCCAGTGATAGGTATGAAATAAACTTTCTCATTATTTATTCCTTTGATTTAGATAATGCTTCATAAAAGGGATATGAAAGAGTATTTCTCTTATTCGAGTTTTTCGAGTAATTTTTGCGATCCTCTTAAGATCATTACTTATCAGAAGTTTCACATCCTTTTCAAAATCTGCGTTTTGAAACAGATCAGAAAATTTATCTCTATTCGGATGCCTCTTCATCGGCATCCGTAACTGCCCTTGAACAGCCACCAACTTTGAATACTCTATAGGAGCAATCTCAACTGTTTCATTCAAATCAGCAAACAGCTTTTCTCCTTTTTGTGTATTCAAGGTTATCATTGATAGCAAAAAATCACTTCCAGATAGTTGGCTGTATTCGCTATCCCTGTCTGCATAATCTCCCACAGTAATATCGCTAACTCTCTCGGAGGTTGCATATTTGCACTGGTAACATGATTCGCGATAGTACAGTGCCGATAAAAAACCAGCGATATACATATCCTTTGGATGCATTCCATTATACACAGATTGTCCTTTTTTGTTATCTAGGAAGAGACCAAATTTCGAATCAATTTTCTTCCCATTCTTAATTTTACGGCGGAACGAAAGTGTACATTCTCGAAGGTTTTCATTAGTTTTAGTTCTTAAACTTTCATTCAAGATAATCTGTGAAGGTACTCCATGACAAACAAAATCTATTGTGACCAAATTTTCATAGTCCTTGCGCAAATATGTCCTCAGACCGGCAATTTGACATGGAGTTCCAATAAAGATAACCTGTAGATTTGAATGTAAATCTACTTTGATGCGTTTGTAACAATCACCTAGATCACTTTGCACATACTTACTTCCTTTTAGAAGGAACAGGTCATCATCATTATTAACACGAATATGTTGTACATGTGAAATATCTCTAGCAGTGCATCCATACACAACACCTCCTTGTCTTATTATTGTCCGACTTAACAATGAAGCGATACCACCAGAAGAAGATGTTTCCTGTTCAGAACGATCTGTTGCATGCCCTACAAAACATAGGGTTGGTTCGCTCTTATCAACCTCAACATTGTTGGGGCATACTTTTTGACATAAACCACAATCAATACATAAGTCCAAATTGACAACTGGATAGCGGAAACCTATTTTATCCTCACAATAAAATATAGCGTTCTTTCCGCAAACATTTACACATGCAGAACAACCGGTACATTCATTATGTTGGCAGATTTCTTTCATCATAACTCAATAATCCTATTAATTACAGAATATGACATTTCTCTTTCGCTCTCGAATTTTGCATTTACAACAGAGTAATCAATCGACCGGATATCAATTAAACCACCATTATAATATGAAAGAAGACGAGCTTCAAGTCCTATCCTATGCAAATAGTCAAACAAACGAGAATTATCTCCAGCACTCTCAGAACCACTATGCTTTACAAATGCGTAGAAGTTCTTATTAAGATTACTGCTGAATACAACTCCATGAAATGAATCCGTACAAATATATTCTGCACCATTTATCAAACCTACAAAATCAAGAGGACCTGCATTCCAAATCAAATTATCGGCATCAGAGAACTCGCGCCAATTTACAGGAATATAATAAATAGGAAGCCCTGTTTGCTTTGACAACTGTTGTACAAAATCGCGATAATATTGACGATCACCAAGAAAGTAACAGAATATGTACTTGCCACTAATCATTGGTTTATGAGCCAATGATCTCCACTCTTCCTTTTTTATCAAAAGAGTTGGGTCAACTACAGCTGGCACCTCATTGTCTATTATCTTAGATAATAAGGTTGCTCCTCCCACTTCACGACAAGACAAGATTGAGTAATCTCGCAACTTTGTTTTGAGATATCGTTCTTGCTCATTTGAGAATGAATTTATGCCCAGACTTGGAGCATAAGCAGCTTTCTTTGCTCCCCTAACCGCAAAATCAAGGAACATCGGTGTTAACTCATATCCTCCTGAAACATTAGGACTCCATGTCTGATCTGATCCTGTTACATAAATGTCATATACTGGAGGATTTTCCATCAACTGGTTCTTGTTTCTGTAAAGTTTATCTGTCGTTTGAGTATTATTTTTGAGAAACTCGTCAAAATAGGTATTGCGCAATGCGAATTTCGAAACATACTTAGATTTTGTTCGTATCTCTTTAATATGTGACAAATAATAGCCTGTTCGACTGATTCTTGTTTTCAATCGCTTCCACTTTGATGCGTTGGTTGGGGGTACTCCTCTATAATTGATTAACTCACACTTCACATCCTGACCAAGAGATCGGATATAATGCTGCAAAGCAAAGCCCTGAAGCATTGATCCGTAGTTATAATAGTTGAAGTATGAAATAATTCCAATTTTTTTCATACTTGATTATTTCAAATGTTTCACTAATTCCTTCGCTCTCTCATACTCCTGCAAAGTGCCTATATCTATCCAAGTGCCGTTGAGAGGATAACGGATAACTTTCTTGTCCTGGGCGATGAGTTTCTCTACAAGATGAGTGGCATGGAAGAAAGTGTCTTTTGGAATCTCGGCAAGAGCGCGCTTCTTTATGAGGTAAATGCCGGCATTGGCATAGTAGTTATACTTCGGCTTCTCAATGAGCCCCTTGATGTTGCGACCATCAAGATCGAGGATCCCCAATTCGATACTGATGTTGTAAGGAACGGCAGCAACCGACATTTCTGCATCGTGCATTTGGAAGTGGAGAAAAAAGTCCTCATAGTCGATATTGGTGAAGAGATCGGAGTTCATCACAAGAACAGTATCGTTGTAGAAAGTATCTACAAATTTAATGCTACCAATAGTACCGAGAAACTTTGGCTCACGGAAAGTGCGAACCTGTACACCATCACGAGGAGTAGAGAAATGCTCCTCCAACTGCTCGCCAAGGTAGTTAACAGTCACATTGACATACTGCACGCCATACGACCTCAGACGATCTACATTATGATCGATAATGCACTTGCCTCCTACTTCGAGCAATGGTTTAGGAATCTTCTCAGTAAGCGGACGAAGACGTTCACCCTTTCCACCAGCCATCAGAACGGCATCAATAGGAAGTTTTGATTTGAACTTCTGGAGGTTGACTACATCCACCACATGATTCTCAGCATCAAGAATAGGGATGAACATAATACGACGGTCACGAAACGACTTAAGGTGTGCTACATCATAATCTTCCTGCTTGATGAACTTGAAGTCACGATGCATGATTTTGTTGATAGTATCAGTCAGTTCTGCTCCTGCAATAAGACCACGGCGGATATCACCATCGGTGAGCGAACCTACCATCTGCTGTGCGGCATTCACAACAATGAGCAACTCGCCATCGTGGGTTATGTTGTTAATAGCAACGAGAGCATCGCGAACGGAGGCAGTCTCACTTATTATATATTTTCTCATATCTCTACCAATTTATCTTTCAACATGATTTCTGCAATCTTCCAATCGAGCATATTGTCAAGATCTACAGAATGAATTTCGTCCATCACATATTTACGAATCTTGGTCATTCCTGCAAGCCCTTTGGCTTTAAGCTGTTCAGGATTGATCACATATACAGCACCATTCTGCTGCCATACGTGAGGAGCGTCCTGACGACGTCCAATAGTGCCATTTCCCTTACTGATGGTGAGAAATCCTTCTGCATTATCCTCAAAGCCATCGTAATAAGGATTACACTTAGCTAGCATTACCGACGTAATCATATCAATACTATCATCATAGAGTTTAGCAGCCTCAATTACATCTTCGGCTCTACGGAAAGGAGAGGTTGCCTGAAGGAGTACGACCATATCGTAGTGATTACCTTTCTGCTCATAGAAGTCGAGTGCATGAAGGAGTACCCCATTAGTACCTGCATTATCGGTTGCCAAATACTCAGGACGCTTAAAAAGAACCTTCAATCCATAATCCTCTACAACTTTGATGATGGCATCATCATCGGTCGATACACAAATATTATCGTCGGTAGTAAACTTACGGGCGGCATCAATAGCATAACAGATCAACGGTTTACCACCCAACTCCTTTATATTTTTGTGAGGTATACCTTTACTACCACCTCGTGCCGGTATAATAACTAATGGACGCATAGGTTTAATCGAGCTTAATAGGTTCGTCAATATCAAAGTCGTGAAGTGCCTTAGTGTCAACCACCATATCCCAGTGTGTGGCTGGAATACCGCTTCCTGCTCGTTTGATGGTGATATTATTGGCAGAGAGGATATCTCCCTTCTTCACTGGTACCTTTGCCACTATGGACTTGAGTAGCACTTTGGAAATCTCCACTTCACTTGGATTCGGGCGCTTAATGCCATCACCAAGAGCTACCTCAATATTGCGGATGCAATCAACCATATACTTGAGTTCCTGAGGCTCAAGCGAAGCCTTGTGGTCAGGACCTTTCATATTGCGATCAAGGGTGAAGTGCTTCTCAATAATCTCTGCCCCCATAGCAACGGCTGCAATAGGAATCTCTGTACCCATAGTGTGATCGGAATAGCCTACCTGACATTTGAAAGCCTCCTTCATGGTCTGCATTGCACGAAGATTTACTTCATTTTTAGGACAAGGATAGTTTGTGGTGCAATGGAGTAAAGTCACTGATGGAGCACCTGCTGCAAGGAGCGTGTCGTAAGCTGTAGCCACCTGAGCAAGTGTAGCCATTCCTGTAGAGAGAATGATAGGTTTACTGTAGGATGCCATCTGACGGAGGTAAGGAATGTTAGTCACCTCACCGGAACCAATCTTGATAAGAGGAAGATTGAGTTCGTTCATCAAGAAAGCAAGGCTGTACTCCTCATCAGGAGTAGAGAGGAAATCAATGTCAATCTTCTTACAGTGCTCCTGAACGATGCGAAAATTCTCGTATGACAATTCCAACTTCTTGAGCATCTCGAATTGGCTTTCTTCTGCATCGTATGTATTTTCCGACTGATATGTTGCCTTCTTTGCCTTACAAGTAACAATCTTTTCGGTCTGCCAAGTCTGGAACTTCACGCAATCTACACCAGCAGTCTTGGCAGCATCACAAAGTTGAAGAGCGAGATCGAGCTGACCATTGTGGTTAACACCTGCTTCAGCTATTATGTAAGTATGCATATTGTCAATATTTATATTTCAAAAGAATGTGTTTCAGTGTTTCTGTTTTCTCCGGATTAGCAGCAGCCCAATCAGCACAAACCTCATCGTAAAGTGAAGGATTGAAAATCATTTTGCCCAAAATGAACTGATATTCGTGCTTCGAGAACTTGCACTTGTACTGATATAGACTGTTCTCCTCAGATCCGTCAGTACCGCCACCAAGATGGAAGTGCTCCACACCTCGATTGATCAGTTCCCTAGCAGCTCCCCAAAGCAGGAAGTTATTTGGCGAGAGTTTGAGAGAAACTTTGTCACTACCGGCAAGATGATAATGGCCATATGGCAACTGATAGAAGAAGATGGCTCCTGCCACGACCTTATCCTCATGGATCACGATGCCGAGGAAACGGTTCTGAATGGTATCTTTCAATTGGTCGTAATACTTAGGATCAAAATAGTAGAATCCATCAGCCTCCAGCCTATCCATAGTGGAATTGTATAGCTGCTCAAACTCCTTGAGATAAGTAAAGTCGTTATCTACTACAAATTCTAGTCCGTTCTTCTCACCTTTCTTGATGACATTGCGATTCTTGGTGTGAATCTCGTTCATCCAAGTTGCCTCAATGCCTCCTGTGAGGTCAATAGCAATAGTCTTTCTGTCCTGAATCAAGTGGCCCACCTTATCGAAACAGTCCCAATTCTCAAGCAGAGGATGGAAACGTATGAATCCACAGACGTAGTTCTCAGCCTTAGCCTTATCGGTCATAGCCTGAAGAGCTGCTGTCATAAACACCTCATTATGGTCGTTTGATACGGGACCGCCATAACCATAAGCAGTCTCAAAATCGAAGTATGTATTGCCTTTATACTTAAAGGCTCTACGGAGGAATGGGAACAGTAAGATGCTGTCGCCATTCTGATACACGAAGCAGCAAGCCTTCTCGCTCTCTGTCTCGTAGAGTCTCACATATTCCTCACGAAAGTACAGGTCTTGCAACTTCGCAGGAATACGCTCAAGGTACTCATTCCAATGTTCTGTAAATCCTATCATTTCAATGCTTTCTCTAATGTGTTGAGAATAAAATCCATATCCTTGTTGGTATACCTCTGATCGATAATGATGGACATCTCATGTTCTGCCATCTCAGCCCCCTTCTGTACGTTCATGCCTTCAAGCGGCCAATGAACAGGACAAAAAATCTGCTGCTGAAACATCTGCTTGCGAACTTTGTTTCTGTCCTCCAACCAGATCGGAACGAACAGAGGTGTCTTGTTTTCGGGTACAGGAAGGATGGTTCGGATACCTAGAGTGTTGAGCCCACTGAGTATCTGTCTAGTGTTGCGAAGGCGGATGTAAGCGATTCGTTCGAAGTCGGTCTTGGTAATTACCTCCTGCGAAATTTGGCTCATGCCCATCGTAATCTCATCGTCAATATGACTCTCACCTTTCTCAAAGAGATGGAGATAAACATCATCATCGTAATACTTCGGTTTGTGAAGCGACTTGAGGATGCAGCCTGCAAGTTTAAATTGATGAAACTTATTTACTTCAGTTACAACTGTCAGTTGCTTAGCAGTCTTCACCAATCCACCATCAGGACAAGCAAAAGTCTTGCGGAGACTAGTGAACTTGTAGTCAGCAGCAAGCTCAGGTTTACAGAACTCATAAAACGCCTGCACATCGTCTTCTATAACGATAGCCTCCATGCTAATAGACCGTACCAATTCAACCTGCAATTGGAGACTCTTAAGTCCAAAATAGTTGATGAGCAATACGGCTGCCTTCTCGTTGTCGTCAAGAGGGAACTTCTCTATATCAATCTCCAGCTGGTCATTGAGGTTATAGAACACGACCTTCACTTGACTCTTCTCGGCTGCTACCACTACGGACGAACAAAGATAATTAGGCAGATAAGCTGTAGTAATACCGTAACGCTTCTGTACATCAAGAAGAATATAATATAAAGCAGAACGTCCAGAAGAATACTTGTAAATGCCTTCCAAAAAACCGTTATTGCTCTGTGCGTATTGGAACCCTTGAAGGTCTATGCCAAATTCTCCGCCTATGATATGACTATTTTGCATACAGATACTCTTCAATGTGTTTTACTATCTTTTCTGCAGTACATCCATCGCCATAATAGCTGTCCTTAATGCGCTCAGGATCAGTTTCTATCGCACTCCAAGCAGATTGTATTTCTGTGAGATCGTTGTTTACCTGACGTACATTCTTGCAGATGAAGCGACCAGTCTGACGATTTCCGATATTGATGACAGGTATACCTAAACAAGAAGCCTCTATTATACCGCTTGACGAGTTGCCCAAGACAGCATAGCATTCGTTCATGAAACTAAGATAGCGCATCTGACCAAGCGAAGGATAGAGATGATATTTCTCTGGATTTAGCCTCTCTAATTCAGTCCAATTGTCGTTGATCTGATTGCCTCCGAAATCGGCATTTGCCTTTGAAATAACAATGGAAGCATCAGTCATGCTGTCTGTAAGTGCAATGATGTTCTTAGCCATCTGTAGATTGTATTCGAGCGATTCATTGGTCTCCGGATGAAGGGTGACAAGAATCCATTTATTGCTCATAGGGATACCGATATTCTCTGCCAATTCCTGACGAGTCATCAAAACACTTCTTCGGAAGTTATCCAACCCCGGTTCACCCACTGTCCACACGTTTGCATCAGAGTTACGCATACGAATGATGTTCTGAGCCGACTTTTCCACTCCAGGAAAATGAAGAACAGACATCATAGTGACGGCATTACGTACTTCGTTATCAATAGCACCAATAGTCACATCGCCACCTGATATATGAGCTATTGGAATATTCATCACAAGGGCTGCACTACAGATAGGGAGAAGCTCATAGCGGTCGCCCAATACCACTGCGAGATCCGGCTGTAGTTCTGCAAAGGTCTTTGCAAAACCCATGCTACAACGCCCCATCGACTCAACAATGGCTTCCTTTGAATCACTACTAAGACCCATATCCATTTTTGCGGAAATAGGATAACCATCCTCCTCTATGTACTTATATGTATAACCATGTTCAGCCATCAAGTGTGCACCTGTAACAACCAATTGGAGTTCGAGATTAGGATTCTGCTGAACACTATCTATAGTCCATCGGAGCAAACCGTATTCTGAACGGGCAGCTGTTATTATACAGACTTTCTTCATCTATTTTCTTTTGATTAATTGTGGAAAAAAAAATTTAGCTCGAACCGAGACCTCTTGCAGTTCATGCAATCTCTCTAGCCAACTGAGTTAATCTCCATCCGCTTATTTCAAGTTCTGTAAATCGCTCTTCCAAGTCGAGAAAAGACAATTCTCCTCCAATTCGCAATACAGATTCAGATAATACATCATCAGTTCTATCGCCCTCTCAATCACTTTCCCGTGCAGATAGTCAGAGATACTGTTAATCTGCACAGGAGCTTTCATTTCAAGTACTACAGCCCCTGTTTCTTATCTATATATGCGAAGTGAGGTGAATTTGTATTCGCAAAGATGCTGGTAACAAGAGGACAAATTTTCTTAAGTCTTGCCCATACATCCTTACGATTACGCATCCCTTTCAATCGGTTCCAGGCCCCATTCCAAGTGTACGCTAACAGCAGCCTATCCTCCGAAAATAAATAGACCGAAACCGTAAGATACACATCATTCTTAATCTGAAAGATAATATTTACACAATCCTTCTACACGAGAAACGTCATCTGACTCTCGTTGTAGAAGTTTGCTTTGGTACGTTTGGTAATAAATGACATTAGAATTATTTTATAAATCCTCAGGTCTTACGCTTG
>DXOJ01000318.1:11496-13506 GCA_019412865.1 Bacteroides sp.
GATATTTACTACGCGATTAGCAAACCAAATAGTGTTCTTGAGACCATCGTTCTGGCAGTTCTTGAACATAGGCAGACGATTCATGAGCTCCCAAATAGGACGAGTCATAATGCCATTGTCGTTGGTCTGCTGGAGAAAGTCAAGTTGAGACTCCTTGTCCTTCAAGACAACGGCTGAGAGCCAGTAGTTGGAGAAAGTGTTCTCTGGCTCAACAAAGAAGTCAATACCATCTACATTCTTGAAATACTCAATGTATTCAACTGCCACCTTGCGCTTACTGGCTACATACTTGTCAAGATTCTCCAACTGAGCGCAACCGAGAGCTGCATTGATATTCGGCATACGGTAGTTGAAACCGATGTGATCGTGACGAAACTCCCACCGATGAGGAATCTTGGCCTGTGTGGTAATGTGCTTTGCGTAAGCTCCGAGTTCCTCGTCCATGAAGAGCATCATACCGCCACCACCAGTGGTGATAGTCTTGTTGCCATTGAATGAGATAGCACCAATGCGTCCAAATGTTCCAGTATGCTGACCCATGTAGGTAGAGCCAATAGATTCAGCTGCATCCTCTACGAGCTCAATATGCCACTCCTTACAGAGGACAGCAATCTCATCGATACGAACTGGATGACCGAAAGTGTGCATAGGTACGCAAGCTTTGATGCGACGGCCAGTGTACTTATTGTAGCAAGCAAGTTCATCCTCATGGAAGGCAAAATTCAACGACGCAGGAAGCTCATCGATACGAGTGTTCTTGCGAACCTCTGCATTTGCCTGCAACCATTCTTTCATAGCATCAGGAGAGAGTCCCATTGTGGTGAAATCCACATCAAGGAACACTGGATGAGCACCAATGTATGAAAGGGCATTGCATGTGGCAATGAAAGTGAGTGCTTGAGTGAGCACCTCGTCGTCTTTCTTCACACCTGCAAGTATGAGTGACATATGAAGGGCATTAGTACCACTCACGCATACTACTGCACGTTTTGCTCCTGTATATTTTGCCATATCTTCCTCAAAGCGATCGACAAACTTACCTACTGATGAAACGAAGGTGGTATCAATGCATTCGTTGAGATATGCTTTTTCATTTCCTGCAAATACAGGAACAGCAAGAGGAGTAAATTCCTTGTTGCCATAAACTGACTTGATAAAGTCTATAGTGTTTTTGTAATCAACCATTGTTTGTATTTTTCACAACATAAATTACCATAAATAACCCATGAATTATCCGTGAATTACATTTTCTGATCAAGGTTCTTACCCTTCTCTTCATGCTCAAAGTTAGGGATAAACTTTTTGATAGATCCTATCACTTCTGCTTTGGTGAAATCTTTTTTCTGGAAAATACCTTCGAGCTCAAGGAAGAATTCATTTACTTCATTCATCGAACGACGGGTACTTTCGCATACCACACCGAGGCTCATAAAGCGCTCCATGTCAACCTTTTCTCCTAGGACATAGAACTCTTCATAGGTCTTCTCGCCAGTGGTGTCGCTCTTGAAGTAGAACACAGGATAAGTGTCAGACTCGTAGGACATCTGAGCTGCATACCGCTTTGCCTCAGGATCGTTTTTACACTCCACCTTGATAAAGCCCTCTGCCTTAACAAAATCATCACAGATGGCAGAAAATGTGAGCATCTGATCTTCATCCAACTTAGGGAAGAATACCTCACCACCATTACCGAGGATGCAAGCGAGCATACAGATTTGACCAGATTCCTCAGGTGAGACGAAGTAGCGTTTCACGTCAGAAGGTGCGGTAAGAGGCTGCTTCTTCTGGAGTCGATGAATCCAACCGTCAGGAAGTGAACCGTTGGAAAAGGCTACATTGGCAAAGCGAGCAGTAGTGACCTTGAAATGAGTATTATATGCCATCACGAGGTCTTCCATGATTCGTTTGCTAGCCCCCATGATGTTCACAGGATTGGCGGCTTTATCGGTAGAAACGCAAAAGAAGTGCTTAGGGGGATAGACACAAAGGAGGTCCATCAGTTTCTTGGCC
>DXOJ01000319.1 GCA_019412865.1 Bacteroides sp.
CAGGAATCGTTTAAAATAGATAAATTTGTAACAAGAAAAGGAGAGGAGTTAATAAATTCCTTTTTTGAGTTACTAAATGGTAAGTTGTCAACGAATAATAAGTTGCCAATTAATAAATTGTAAATAGTAAAATAGTAAATAGAATGACTGCTCAAAGTAACATAACTCCTGAAAGCATTGTGAGTGATCTCCGTTACCTGCAACTGCTTTCCCGAAGTTTTCCTACCATTGCCGATGCCAGTACGGAAATAATCAACTTGGAGGCTATCTTAAATCTACCTAAAGGGACGGAACATTTCCTGACTGATATTCATGGAGAATATGAAGCTTTTCAGCATGTACTGAAAAATGCTTCCGGTGCGGTAAAACGTAAAGTAAATGAAATATTCGGCAATACTCTCCGTGAAGCTGAAAAGAAAGAAATCTGCACGTTGATTTACTATCCCGAAGAGAAACTCCAATTGGTGAAGGCCCGTGAAAAGGATCTGGACGATTGGTATCTGATTACGCTGAACCAACTGGTGAAGGTCTGTCAGAACGTGTCTTCCAAATATACCCGTTCGAAGGTTCGTAAATCACTGCCTGCCGAATTCTCTTATATCATTCAGGAGTTATTGCACGAATCGTCTATCGAACCGAACAAGCATGCTTATATTAATGTAATTATCAGCACGATTATCACTACGAAGCGTGCCGACGATTTCATTATCGCTATGTGTAATCTGATTCAGCGCTTGACTATTGATTCTCTTCATATCGTAGGAGATATTTACGACCGTGGTCCCGGTGCGCATATCATTATGGATACATTGTGCAATTACCACAACTTCGATATCCAATGGGGAAATCATGATATTCTTTGGATGGGAGCAGCTTCCGGTAATGATAGTTGTATCGCTAATGTGATACGTATGTCCATGCGCTACGGTAATCTGGGTACGCTTGAAGACGGGTACGGAATCAATTTGCTTCCATTGGCTACTTTTGCAATGGATACGTATGCCGATGATCCTTGCACGATCTTCATGCCGAAAATGAACTTTGCCGATGCTCATTATAATGAGAAGACTTTGCGTCTGATTACTCAAATGCATAAAGCCATTACCATTATCCAGTTTAAGCTGGAAGCTGAAATCATCGACCGCCGTCCGGAATTCGGAATGGCTAATCGTAAACTTCTGGAGAAGATTGATTTTGAACGTGGTGTCTTTGTGTACGAAGGAAAAGAATATGCTTTGCGCGATACCAACTTCCCGACTGTAGACCCGGCAGATCCTTACCGGTTGACTGAAGAAGAACGCGAATTGGTAGAAAAGATTCATTATTCATTTATGAATAGCGAGAAATTGAAGAAGCATATGCGTTGTCTGTTTACTTATGGCGGCATGTATCTGGTTTCAAACTCGAATCTTCTTTATCATGCTTCTGTTCCTCTGAATGAGGATGGCAGTTTTAAACATGTCAAAATACGTGGAAAGGAATACTGGGGACATAAATTGCTGGATAAAGCCGATCAACTGATCCGTACCGCTTACTTCGATGAAGAAGGAGAGGAGGATAAGGAATTTGCTATGGATTATATCTGGTATATGTGGTGTGGTCCGGAGGCTCCCTTGTTTGATAAGGATAAGATGGCGACTTTTGAGCGTTATTTCCTAGAAGATAAAGAGTTACATAAAGAAAAGAAGGGCTATTATTACACATTGCGTAACCGGGACTGTCTCTTATACACATCTGAC
>DXOJ01000032.1 GCA_019412865.1 Bacteroides sp.
TTAATTTCTACATTCGATGCTTATTTTCAAGGAAAAAAAGAGCTATTCGATGGTTTGGCTATTGAACAACTGGAGACGAAATGGGAACAACATCCTGTTTTACATCTTGATCTGAATGCCAAAAAATATGAAACGGCAGCAGATTTAATTGCAATGCTAAACCAATATTTAGAAAAATGGGAAGCTATTTACGGCAATGAGAAAAAAGACCGTAGCCCTGAGGAGCGCTTTAGTTATGTAATCGAACAAGCTTCCTTGAAAACAGGAAAAGGTGTCGTCGTATTGGTGGACGAATACGACAAACCGCTTTTGCAGGCTATTACCCGTCCGAATTTATTCGAAGACTATCGTCAGACATTAAAAGCCTTTTATGGAGTACTAAAAAGCGCCGACGCATATCTCCGTTTTGTTTTCCTGACCGGAGTTACGAAGTTCTCACAAGTCAGC
This sequence comes from Bacteroides sp., assembly GCA_019412865.1. GTDB lineage: Bacteria > Bacteroidota > Bacteroidia > Bacteroidales > Bacteroidaceae > Bacteroides. The sequence goes on from DXOJ01000032.1 coordinate 448, forward strand.
GTATTCAGCGATTTGAATCAGTTGAATGATATTAGTCTCGACTATTCTTACGCCACACTTTGCGGCATCACCCGTGAAGAACTAAAGAGTACTTTCGAACCCGAAATTGAAGCTTTCGGGCACAAAAATCATCAGACTCCAGAAGAGGTAGTCACAGCAATGGAACGCAACTATGACGGCTATCATTTTCATCCGGATGGTGCAGGAGTATTCAATCCGTTCAGTGTGTTGAATGCTTTCAGCAAACTGGAGTTGGGTAGCTATTGGTTCCAGACTGGCACACCGACATTTTTGGTTGAACTACTGCAAGAAAGTGAGTATGATCTCCGTACTTTATTAAATGGCATAGAAGCACCTGCATCTTCTTTTGCAGAATACAGAATGGATGCTAATAATCCCGTACCGCTGATTTATCAAAGTGGATATTTGACTATTAAGGATTACGACAGACGGTTTAATAATTATTTACTTGACTTTCCTAACGATGAGGTACGTTACGGATTCATTAACTTTCTTGTGCCATTCTACACTCCGATGAAGAACAATGATCAGGGATTTTATATTGGAAAATTCATTGATGAATTGGAGAAAGGTGATTACGAATCTTTCCTCACCCGTCTGGAAGCTTTCTTTGCCGATATTCCGTATGAATTGAATGACCAGACTGAACGCCACTATCAGGTTATCTTCTATCTCGTATTCAAATTGATGGGACAATTCACGGAAGCGGAAGTGCGCAGCACCCGTGGACATGCCGATGCTATGGTTAAAACGCCGAAATATGTCTATGTGTTTGAGTTCAAATTAAATGGAACAGCAGAAGAAGCGATGAAGCAAATTGACGAGAAAGGATATCTGATTCCTTATCAGAAAGACCATCGGGAAATAATAAAAATCGGAGTGGAATTTAGTGCGGAAACTCGCAATATCAATCGTTGGCTGGCAGAGACGAGGTAAATATGATAAAACATTTCGGAAAGAATCGTAGCTACGAACTTCCCGAAATAAAAACCGATACCATTGAAAATAAACACTTGTTATCCTCTTTTGGAAACAAGTGTTTTTCAATCTAACCTAATATACCTGAAACTAATCTGACTCTTTTGATTTTGCATTCCAAACCAATAATGCAAAGAATACCGACAGCAGAGCCGCTCCTATCCAGAACCAATTGATATAAGTGAAATCATAAACATCGACTCCATTCTGAACCGTCTTTTGCCCCTCTATCAGAACACCACTCATTACATCCTGTAATCCGGCCCCAATATAACTGGCAATGCCAACTACCCCCAATGCTGCTCCCAACGCATTACGGGGAGCAATATCGACTGCCATCAGGCCACCTAAAAAACAAATGAGAACTCCGATACCCAAACCGAAAAGAACCATGGCCAACACATCTATCCAAAAGTGTACACCGGGAACCAACAAGAACAGGCTAAGTGCAAGAACATTCATCAATCCGAAAATCAGGGCGGGAACATTTCGACAACCGCCAAATAACTTGTCAGAAATAACACCCGAAAATATGGTACCTACGATACCACAGACCGGACAGATGGAAATAATGAAGCTGGCATCCAACGTGGAATATCCTTTTTGCGCTTCTAGATAAAAAACACCCCAGCTATTGATAGCATAGCGACTGATATACATAAAAGCACTCGAAAGAGCCAGTATCCAGATGGCAGGCATCATCAATACCTGGAGTTGGGCTTTATTAAAGTCTGTCGTTTCCACCACACTCATCTCCTCTTTCTGTTTGGGAGCATTCACAGGAGGAAAGCCCTGACTCTCGGGAGTGTCATGGAAGAACTTCCACACAATTAAAGCACCAAGCAAACCAACAATACCGGCACCGAAGAAACCGTACCTCCACCCCAATACACTAACGATAGACGCAACAATTAGGAAGGTCAACGCCTCACCGATATTGTGGCTGGCAGACCAAAATCCGTAATAGGAACCTCGTTCTTTGTCCGCGAACCAACGGGAAAGTCCCACTACACAAGAAGCAGCACCCATAGACTGAAACCAGCCACTAATCCCCCAAAGGAGAGCAAACAGAATAAAAGAATGGGTAAAACCCAGGCACAGGTTCACTAAAGCAGTTACCAGTAAACCGGTAGTCATAAAGCGGTTGATATTGCTACGGTCGGCCAGAAAACCATTCGTAAATTTTCCAAGGGCGTAAGTAAAGAACAATACCGAACCGATAATTCCCAGTTCTGTTTCGGAGAAAATTCCTTCATCTACGATGGGCTTCTTCACGACATTCAGGCTAAGACGACAAACATAGTACATGCCGTAACCGAAAGTGGCTGAAAGGAAAGTAGACCATTTCAGGTATTTCAGACGACGGGCATCGGAATGAAGATGTTGTGAGCCGGATGAAGACAAAGCTTCCCCGTTACAAGGTCTCGGTGAAGAGACCTTGTAAAAGTTTATAAGTTGTTTCAACATGAAAAAGTCTATTTAGTCGTGAAGTTTCTTTTTGCGCAGATACTCCAATAAGAGGGCAGGACGGTCAGTTTGAATTAATTTGGCTCCCTGATTAATGATCCATCCCCAGCTTTCATCCGGTTGATGAAGTTCTACTGCACGGTCGTCATCATGACCACCACATAATTCGGGCCAAAGAGAGTTTATAAACAACTTAGAACCCGTATCACGCACTTTTTTTATCAGGTTAAGCACCTCAGGACTATCATTATCAAACACTAACTCATAAGCAGCAGGCTTCATGTGAGTCTTGTAACTGTCAATAATAGCTTCGGCTCCTTTTTTATGCAACTGTACAATAGGCATAAAAATCACTTTATCCAATACAGCACCGTTTTCGGCTTTCACTTGTTCATAAGGAAGGCCGGCTTTGATAACACACTGGTCAACCGTTCCCGTCTTTTCGAGTACAATATAAGCTTCCTGAAAATAATCATACCCCTTATCAATATTTACCATGATCTTACCTTTGCAGAGCAACATCACTTCTTCCAATGTAGGAATCTGATGTCTTGTCTTACAAGCTACTCCATTTTTAAGACGCATTGCTTTCAATTCGGCCAATGTATAATCTTCCACCAGTCCTTTTCCAGACATGGTACGATTGATCGTTTTATCATGCATCACTACTAAATGTCCGTCTTTGGTTCGTTTCAAATCGATCTCCACCATATCGACACCCATATCAATGCAATTCTGTATACCTTGCAATGAGTTTTCCGGGGCATTACGCCAGTCAGCCCGGTGGGATACAACCAATATTTTATCTGGATGATTTCCCAGCAGATTTTCTCTGATTTCAGCTATTCTATTTTGAGCAACAGCCAGTTGCACCAAACACAGAAGAAGTATGAAGTTACATATCCGTTTCATAAGTTCAAGCATTAAGAATTTTAGTTCAGTTTATTGTTTTTCCAGACTAGTTTTTCTCCCCACATTGGTACATAAGTCTGTTCACAGTTAATCTTCGAAGCCCGTTCGAGTGCCATATCCAATGACCATCTTGATTCATCAACACCTGCATGAGCCAGTTCCAAGATATGTGATAACAAGACATAATCGGGCTCCACCTGTCCCGCACCTGAACCCAGAATATTATTTTCGGTCAGAGCATTGGGAGCATAACGCGGTATCAAAACATTCACATGAGAAGCCAGATTCGTATATTGTTCCGGTTTATAGTTAGAGTCTCCTACATGCATAAAAACGAAATTACCGGTATCTTCCCCACAATCGATCGAAAACACAGTCACAAAATTAGATAACCCGGCATTGTTATGGTCAGTGATACAGGTTTTAATCTTGAATTTTCCAATTTCATAATCTTTATCCCCCTTTGCAGTATAAGGATATGTCGTGTCTTTCAAATAGTTGGATAACACCGGTTTACCTAAATCAAACATAGCCTGGATAAGATCATTACTATAATGATCGGAGTGCTTGTGTGTAACACAGAGAAAATCAATATAAGGTGCCAGCTCTTTCGCCCAACGATGAGAAATGTCAATAGCAAAACATCCTGACGGAGTTTTTACCACATACCCCATATTATAGAGTAACCAGATCGCTGCCGTACCATTTTCTACTTTTGAGTTTTTAATTCCATCCATTACACGATCAAATGCACTCCGATAAAAATAGATAATCGGATCACACTTTTCCATACTCGTACTTGCCTGATCGAAGCCATTCAGATAACTGATGAAATAATCATCTTTACACTTATCCGCATATCCCTGGATCTTGGTCAAAGTAGTGGTACGTCCGGTATTGACAATCAAAGGAGAAGAACTCCACAACTGTTGTGCAGTGGCATCTACTTCCTCTGCCAATTGCGTAAGAATTCCTTCATGACCTGTTTGTCGAGTAGACCAAGGGAATTTCACCCTCAGCCTCTCTCGGAACCGTACGTGA
>DXOJ01000320.1:0-1728 GCA_019412865.1 Bacteroides sp.
TATAAAAAACATTCTTCGGGCAAGTTGTTTCTCACTTGCTCTTCTCGTATTCATCTTCGATGAGGTTCAACATCTTCATAGTAGCCTTGATGGCAGCCTCTGTCTGGTCGGCATCGAGTCCGCGGGTACGGAACACCTGCTCATCATAACTCCACGTGATAACTGTCTGCACAAATGCATCCGTACGTCCACCGGGAGGAATGGTTACCGCATAATTGGTCAACATCGGGAATTTACGTCCTAATGTCACCTTATATATCTTACGCAGCGCACGAACAAAAGCATCATACTGACCATCGCCGCCTGAACTCTCTTCATACTCTTTTCCGTTGATTTCTATCTTCAACGTTGCCATCGGTTTCAACCCATGAGCCAGATTCACAAAATAGCTCTTCAGTTTAACCTTCTCACCCACTGCTCCATGTTTCAACACATCCGAAACAATGTACGGCAAATCTTCCTGTGTAACCAGTTCTTTCTTGTCGCCCAACTCGATGATGCGTTCCGTTACCTTGCGCATAGCATCTTCGTCCAGCTCCAATCCGAGATCTTCGAGGTTCTTACGGATATTTGCTTTACCGCTTGTCTTACCCAATGCATATTCGCGCTTGCGGCCAAAACGTTCGGGAAGCAAATCATTGCAGTAGAGATTATTCTTGTTATCCCCGTCGGCATGCACCCCGGCCACTTGCGTAAAGACATTCTCACCTACAATCGGTTTATTGGCAGGTATCACAATTCCCGAATAAGACTCCACTACCCGGCTGACATCATTCAAACGGCTTTCGTCGATATTGGTCACCGCATTGAAATGGTCTTTCAGGATAGCCTGCACACTTGCGAGAGGAGCATTTCCTGCCCGTTCGCCCAGTCCGTTGATGGTTGTATGCAATCCTTTGACACCGCTTAATACCGCGGCAAGGACATTACTCACAGCCAAATCATAATCATTGTGCGCATGGAAATCGAGATGAGTATTCGGATAACGTTTCTTCATCTTCCGCATATACTCTATCACTTGCAAAGGATTCAAGATACCCAACGTATCAGGCAACATAAAACGCTTGACACTCGTCTCTTTCAATCCATCCATCAACTGAAATACATATTCGGGAGAATCTTTGATACCGTTGCTCCAATCTTCCAGATAAACATTGACGGTTATATCCTGTTCGTCGGCATAATGCACCACACTTATGATATCCGCCAGATGTTCTTCCGGTGTCTTTTTCAGTTGTTGCGTACAATGCTTCAGTGAACCTTTACAAAGAAGATTTATCACACGGCAGCCGGTACGCTGAATCCAATCGACAGAAGTATGCCCGTCGACAAAGCCGAGCACTTCCACTTTATGGAGCAGACTACGACGGGCCGCCCAGTCGCAAATCATCTTCACGGCTTCAAACTCACCGTCCGACACACGCGCCGAAGCAACCTCCACCCGGTCTACCTTTAAATCTTCTAACAGTAAACGGGCGATCATTAGTTTCTCATGAGGCACGAAAGACACTCCGCTGGTTTGTTCACCGTCACGGAGCGTTGTGTCCATGATTTCTATTTTCACGCCTTCTTTTCCCATTCTTCTATTTTATCTTTATTGCTCAACAAGAAATCGATATCGTCCAATCCGTTCATCAAACAAAGTTTCTTGTAAGCATTGATTTCGAAATGTTCACTTTTACCTGTCGCCTTGTTGGTGATGGTCTGTTCGGGAAGGTTCACTTCCAC
>DXOJ01000320.1:1738-5239 GCA_019412865.1 Bacteroides sp.
CTTCTATCGAATCAAACAACTCCTGCAGAAACTCCTCGGTAACAACCACCGGCAGCACAAAGTTGTTCAACTCATTATTCTTATGAATATCGGCAAAGAAACTGGATACCACCACGCGGAAACCATATCCTGCAATAGCCCAGGCAGCGTGTTCACGGCTGGAACCCGAACCGAAGTTTTTTCCTGCCACCAATATCTGTCCGCTATAAGTAGGATTGTTCAACACAAAATCCTTGTTCAGGGAACCGTCAGCATTATAACGCCAGTCACGAAAAAGATTATCACCAAAGAATTTTTCTTCACGAGTGGTTGCTTTCAGGAAACGTGCCGGAATGATCTGGTCAGTATCTACGTTTTCTAAAGGAAGAGGTACACAAGTACTTGTTATTATATTAAATTTTGTCTTAGCCATCGTCTTATTTACAATTTAATGATTTACGAATTACGGTTGAATTACATCAGCTCTCTCGGATCGGTAATCACACCTGTCACCGCAGCAGCGGCAGCTACCAGCGGACTAGCCAGCAAAGTGCGTGCACCGGGGCCCTGACGTCCTTCGAAATTACGGTTGCTGGTAGATACCGAATACTTTCCGGCAGGAATCTTATCATCGTTCATTGCCAGACAAGCAGAACATCCCGGCTGACGGATAGCAAATCCGGCTTCCGTCAATATCTTGTCGATTCCTTCCTTACGGATCTGTGCGTCTACCATCCATGAACCCGGAACCAGCCATGCAATTACATTCTCCGCTTTCTTACGACCTTTCACGATGGAAGCAAATGCACGGAAATCTTCAATACGACCGTTTGTACAAGCTCCGAGGAATACATAATCAATCTTTTTACCCAACAAAGACTCACCCGGTTGGAATCCCATATACTCCATTGATTTCTTGAACGAAACCTGTGCAGCTTCACTCATTCCTTCCATAGTAGGAATATGCTGTGTGATTCCCATACCCATACCCGGATTCGTTCCGTAGGTAATCATCGGTTCAATATCAGCCGCTTCGAAACGGACTTCTTTATCAAACACGGCATCATCATCACTCTTCAATGTTTTCCAATAAGCCAAAGCCTTGTCCCATGCTTCGCCTTGCGGAGCACTTTCACGTCCTTTGATATATTCGAAAGTCACTTCATCCGGAGCAACCATACCACCACGCGCACCCATTTCAATAGAAAGGTTGCAAAGGGTAAGACGTCCCTCCATTGTCAGATTGCGGATAGCCGAACCTGCATATTCCACGAAGTAACCCGTAGCACCACTGGTAGTCATCTTAGACATCATATACAGAGCCACATCCTTTGCAGTCACCCCTTTACCCAGTTCACCGTCTACAGTGATACGCATTGTTTTCGGTCTCGACTGGAGAATACATTGTGAAGCCAGCACCATTTCCACCTCGCTCGTTCCGATACCGAAAGCAATCGCTCCCATTGCACCGTGAGTAGAAGTGTGAGAGTCACCGCAAACAATCGTCATTCCCGGCAAGGTCAAACCACGTTCGGGACCTACCACATGGATAATACCATTCTTCGGATGCATCATGCCGTAGTGTGTCAGACCAAAATCCTTCGCATTCTGCGTCAACGTGTCCACCTGCGTTTTAGAAATCGGATCTTCAATCTCCTTATCCTGATCGTGTGTCGGTGTATTATGGTCGGGCATACAAAATACCTTTTCAGGACGCAATACTCCGATTCCACGTTCACGCAATCCCGCAAAAGCCTGCGGACTAGTCACTTCGTGACAATATAACCGATCAATATAAAGCTGTGTAGGGCCATCTTCCACAGTAGTCACCACGTGGGCATCCCATATTTTATCAAATAATGTATTCATCTGTTTATTTACTATTTTACTAATTACTATTTACTCTTTCAATCAATCTCTGTAATACCAAACCGACTGTCAATCTCTTTTTTACGATTTGAATTTGTTAATACAGTCGATGTAGGCTTCTACCGAAGCAGCAATAATATCTGTATTGGCACCAAAACCATAATAAATCTGGTTATCGTATTCTACCTGCATGTGCACTTTACCTACATCATCACTTCCCTTACTGATAGCCTGAATAGTAAACTCTTTCAGAGTCATGTGGCGTTCTACAATCTTTTTCAATGCTTTGATGGCAGCATCTACCGGACCATTACCACTGGCACAAGCTTCAAACTTCTCACCGGCAATATTCAATCCCAAACTAGCTACCGAACGAACACCGACACCACTCGTCACCTGCAAGTAATCCAGTTTGATACGATGGTTCTGGCTACGGTCTGCACCTGCCAATACTAAAATATCATCATCATTAATATCTTTCTTCTTATCAGCCAACTTCAGGAACTCATCATATACCTTATCCAGTTTTTCCTGATCCAGATTCACTCCCAATATAGAAAGACGATTTTTCAATGCAGCACGTCCGCTGCGGGCAGTCAATACGATAGAGTTATCATCAATACCCACATCATGCGGATCGATAATCTCATACGTCTGTACATTTTTCAATACGCCATCCTGATGGATACCTGAAGAGTGTGCGAAAGCGTTACGTCCAACGATTGCTTTATTGGGTTGTACCGGCATATTCATCAGGCTGGATACCATACGGCTGGTCGGATAAATCTTCTGCGTATTGATATTGGTTTGAATATCTATTTCGTGATGGCTCTTAATAATCATGGCGATTTCTTCGAGAGCAGTATTTCCTGCACGTTCGCCAATACCGTTGATGGTAACTTCCACCTGACGCGCACCGTTCAAAACACCGGCTATCGTATTGGCAGTAGCCATACCCAAGTCATTATGACAGTGAGTAGAAAGTATGGCATTATCAATGCCGTCTACATGGTCAACCAGGTATTTTATCTTGGCGCCATATTCTGAAGGCAAGCAGTAACCTGTTGTATCAGGGATATTCACTACGGTAGCTCCCGCTTTGATGACAGCTTCTACCACACGTGCCAGATATTCGTTATCCGTACGGCCTGCGTCTTCTGCATAAAATTCCACATCGTCTACAAAACGGCGGGCATATTTCACAGCAGCTACTGCACGTTCGATAATCTCTTCACGATTCGAATTGAATTTATATTTAATGTGCGAATCAGAAGTACCGATACCGGTGTGAATACGTTTATGTTTAGCAAATTTCAGTGCATCTACGGCTACATCAATATCTTTTTGAACTGCGCGGGTCAAAGCACAGATAGTAGGCCAAGTCACCGCTTTTGAAATCTCAATTACTGAATTAAAATCCCCCGGGCTCGAAATGGGGAATCCGGCTTCAATCACGTCTACTCCCAACGCTTCCAATGCCTTTGCTACCTGAATCTTTTCTACTGTATTCAACTGACATCCCGGAACCTGTTCACCATCTCTAAGAGTGGTATCAAAAATAAATAACCTATTGTCCATCTTCTTATGTATATTATATAATTATTAGCATTAAAAAAAGCCTTTCACACTTGGAAGTGAGAAAGGCTTTCGTAT
>DXOJ01000321.1 GCA_019412865.1 Bacteroides sp.
GGCTTGGCGAAATTAATGGGTGGAAAGAAACCTTTTATCGATAAACTACAAATGGTTTTTGACGAAGGACTTTACGACCCGGCAAATGAACCGGATATTGCTTATGCACATTTATTCTCATACTTTAAAGGTGAAGAATGGCGTACACAGAAAGAGACGCAGCGTTTATTAGATAAGTACTTTACAACAAAACCTGATGGCATTCCAGGAAATGATGATACGGGAACGATGTCTTCCTGGGCTATTTTCAATATGATTGGTTTTTATCCGGATTGTCCCGGACTGCCCGAATATACATTGACGACTCCGGTCTTTAATAAGGTAACGATCCGGTTAGATCCGAAATGGTATAAAGAGAACGAATTGGTGATTGAAACCAATCGTACTCAACCAGGAGCTTTATATATTAATAAGGTACTATTGAATGGCAAGAAGTTCAATAAATATCATATCACACATGATGAACTTGTTCACGGCAAATATTTAAAGTTTGATTTGAAATAACACACAGTGTTTCATAGGTATCGTTTTTGGGTTGACAGGGCTGTCGGACTTCTTATAGTCCGGCAGCCCATTTTTTTACATTTACTTCTGTTATTACTTCTTCGAAAATAGTGACGGTATATGCCCGGGATAGTGACGGTATCGGACCAAGATAGCGTCACTATTTGTCTTGGATACCGTCACTATCTTACTTTTATTAAATTATACTCCGTAGTATTTTTAGTTATTCTCTGTTTTATAGGTGATTACAAAAATCTATTCCATACGTCTACTATGTAAATCGTATGCAATAAAATAAAAAATGAGAAGAAATTTATTTGAACATATCCTTTGGATATTGGTACTTGCAGAGTGTTTTCCTCTATTGGCAATTGCCGGATCGCAGCAAAAGGGACAACGTTATAAAATAGCCGTATGTGACTGGATGATTCTGAAACGTCAGAAAATCGGTTCATTCCAATTGGTACATGAATTGAATGGTGACGGTGTAGAATTGGATATGGGTGGTCTTGGCAAGAGGGAAATGTTTGATAATAAATTGCGCGAGCCCCATTTCCAGCAGTTATTTCGTGAAACTGCTCAAAAATATCAATTAGAAGTTTCTTCTATTGCTATGTCCGGTTTCTATGGACAGTCTTTTCTGGAACGTGCTAATTATAAAGAGTTGGTTCAAGACTGCCTTCATGCAATGAAAGTAATGAATACTAAAGTGGCTTTTCTTCCTTTGGGGGGAATCGAAACTGGATGGGAAAAGAATTCAGCACTTCGAACAGAAGTTGTAAAACGTTTGAAGGAGGTGGGAGAGTTGGATGCTTCCGAAAGAGTGGTGATTGGCAGTGAAACTCAATTGGATACAAAAGGGGAGGTGAAACTGCTGAAAGAAATTGGTTCTTCCGGAATCCGGATTTATTTTAAATTTCAAAATGCGTTGGAGAATGGAAGGGATTTGTGCAAGGAGTTGAAGATTCTGGGGAAAAAGAGGATTTGCCAGATTCACTGTACGGATACGGACGGAGTTACCTTGTCTTTCAATAAGCGTCTGGACATGAATAAGGTGAAAAAGACGCTCGATAAGATGGGATGGAACGGATGGCTGGTCGTGGAGCGTTCGCGGGATAAGGATGACGTGCGGAACGTGAAAAAGAATTATGGTACGAATATTGAATACTTGAAAAAAGTGTTTCAGTAATGGTTATATCAACAATATTCTGCGTACCTTTGTTCCTATAAAAGAAAATAGGAAAGGAGAGAACTCTATGGCTACAAGTAACTATATCCGTTTTGATTGGGCTATGAAGCGCTTATTACGTAATAAGGCTAATTTTTCTGTATTGGAAGGTTTTCTGACCACTCTTCTGAATGAAAAGATAGTCATTCAGAAACTCTTGGAAAGTGAAAGCAATCAAGAGGATGAGTTCGACAAATACAATCGTGTGGATATGCTTGCCGAAAACTCAAAAGGTGAGTTGATTCTCATTGAAGTTCAGAATAATAATGAATATGCCTACTTCCAGCGAATGTTATTTGGAACTTCAAAGTTGGTGACGGAGTATATCAATAGAGGAGAAGGGTATGATAAAGTCCGCAAAATATATAGCGTGAATATCGTATATTTTTCTTTAGGCAATGGTAAGGATATAGTCTATCATGGCAAGACTGAATTTCGTGGCATACATCAGCATGATATATTAGAATTGACCCCATTCCAAAAACAAACTTTTAAGGTCGATACCGTAAGCCAGCTCTATCCGGAATATTATATACTAAAGGTAAATGATTTCAATCAGATAGCTAAAAGTCCGCTGGAAGAGTGGATCTATTATTTGAATACGGGTGACATACCGGATTCCGCTACGGCTCCGGGACTGGACGAAGCACGTTCCCGCTTAAAATTGGATCGAATGAATAAGGCAGAACTGGATGCATATTACCGTCATTTGGATAATATTGTTATTCTTCGCGATAATATATTCACGGAACGCGCTGAAGGACGCGCTGAAGGACGTGAAGAAGGACGTGAAGAAGGACGTGAAGAGGGCAAACGGAAAGAGCAGATTAAAATTGCCCGGCAAATGATGTCGGATGGTATGCCGATGGATGTAGTCTTTAGATATACGGGAATTTCTGAAAAGGATTTGAACGGGCAATGACATAGAATAGAACAGATTTTCTGTAAAATATTGAAGAAAAGGTAAAGTGCCTCCTAAAAGTTTCTTGTCTGACTTTTGGGAGGCACTTTGTCAATGTGTACACCTTCTTTTAGTCTTGGATATAGAGCTTCATGGAATAATGATGAGCGGATTCGGAAAATTTAAAAAAAAGATAATTCTTTTTTTTATCTTTTAAGTGATTACATGATATTTAGTCGTCCCTTAAAGTACCCTTTTCCTGCTAATAGTCAATATATTAATGG
>DXOJ01000322.1 GCA_019412865.1 Bacteroides sp.
CAATCCGGAAAATTGTACTTCCCGTTACGGGTAAGAAATCACATCAACTGGTCATCAAGGCATTGGATGAGGGGGTGATACTGGATCAGGTAATGCTTTATGAGGTGAATCGTAACGGTTCAGGTATTTGAAGTTTCTGTCATTCGGAAAGATATCTAAGGGAACGCAGTGAAGGATCTCTTCTCTCTTGTACAGTAAGAGGAGATTCTTCCTCTCTTTGCTTACCCCTTGGACATTACAAGCATTTGCCGTTGGCAGGAGCATTTCAGCAAAGAATTTTTTCTTTTAACTCACATTACAGCTCAAGTGTCCCCAATATCTGTAGGAAGCAGTCAGCTTTATACGATTAATTGATTGATTCTCCTGTATTCGTAAGGAGTCTGATTATATACAGAACGGAATATCTTATAAAAATGCCCCAGATTCCTAAATCCACAATTTGTACATATCTCCTTGATCGGCATACTGGTAATAGATAGCTGAGTAGTGGCATATTGCATTTTAAACTCATTTATTAAATCAGTCAGAGATTTATGAAAGTGCAGTTTCACGATCCTATTCACATAATCGATATTACGGTCACATAAAGCGACGAACCCCGCAATTCCCTGAATAAAAAATTCCGGACTATTGAATTTTTGAATAGCATTGAATAGCCAAACCGGTATCTCTGAAGAATCTTCCACCTTTTCATTAGCCGTAATCTGCCGGAAAATGAAAAGCAACAGACTATCGAGCTGTATATTGGATCGCCCGTATTTCATTGCTTCTTCCGCCCGCGAAGATAGTCTTTTCACAATATCCCTTGATAATCTCATCTGAAATGGGAACATACCGGTAGTCCAAAAGTACAAGTTACTCCATTCAAAATATCGCTGACGGAAATAATCTAAAGTCTCCACGGGAAAAGCCACATTCACAATAACGATCCCTTTTCCCGAAGAGGAAAACGTATGTCTGTCTTTGGGACGTACCATAATTAAATCTCCCGGAGATAATCTAAACTGATGTCCATTGACATGGTGAATGCCTGTTCCCTTTTCAACCCATAAGATTTCAGCATAGTCATGTGAATGTAAGGACAAGTCCTGAGAAGAGGTTATATTCACTCTTGCAATATGAAACTTTTCATTTGCACTCAGGAAATAGGATAGCTTAAAAACGGAATCTCTCATATTCTTTTTTGATTTGATTGCAATATTAAGAGTTAGCCTTCACAAACACAACCTGTGAAGGCTCTTTTTTATATATCAAAGCATAAAAAGTCGGAATAGCGTAAAAAAACTACCGCTATGAATAATTTCTATCGGAAAAACGTATATGGACAACCTCTACCTTTGTCCCCATCAGCTAATACTAAAAGAATCATATCATGAAAGGCTTTATAACTAACATCCAACGAATGTCTATCCATGACGGTCCGGGAATTCGTTCTACCATCTTCTTAAAAGGATGCAATCTGAGATGTAAGTGGTGTCATAACCCTGAAACCTGGAGCATGAAACCGCAACTCCAGTATATTGAAGACAAATGTATCCATTGTTTCTCTTGTATAACGGTATGTGAGTATGAAGTTCTGTCCATCGACTCAAACAGATTATCCATTCACCGCGAACGGTGTACTGATTGTGGGAAATGCACAGAGCGCTGCACTTCGGGCGCACTGGCCTGGATTGGGAAAGAAGTTGATTCTTCGGACATCATACATGAAATTCTCCAGGACCTTATTTACTATCAGAAATCCGGAGGAGGAATTACCCTTTCAGGGGGTGAACCTTTGCAGCAAAAAGATTTTGCGTTAGATATTCTCCAAAAATGCCGGGAACATAGAATACACACAGCCGTAGAAACCAATCTGTTGACTGATATTAACACATTGGAGGCATTCCTTCCTTGGGTTGATTTATGGATGTGCGATTTTAAAATGGCCGATGACACATTACACCGGAAATGGACCGGACACTCCAATGTTCCTATTATAAAGAACCTGGAATTTCTTGCCAAACAAGCTGTTCCTATGACCATTCGTACACCGATAATTCCCAACGTCAACGATTCCGAAGAAGCTATCGAGTCAATATGCCGCTTCATTCGGCAATTACCTAACCAGCCCGCTTATGAATTGCTGGGATTTCATTCATTGGGATTCGTTAAGTTCGAGAATTTAGGAATGAAGAATCCCTTAAGCAATTCTGCTTTTTTAAAGAAAGGACAATTACAAAAACTAAATGAAATACTGATCAGATATAATTTAAACAATAACAAAAAATGAAGAATTACGAGCAAAAAATAGCGAATCTGCGTATGCGGAAACTCGCTCAAACTCAGGAAAAGATTGAAAAGGAAGGACTTCTGGACGAAGATGACTATGGACGGGTAGTTCCTCCGGAAAATTTGTGGAATATCATACCTAACCATCCCGATGGTTCTTTCTACGGATTTGATGCATGGACTGATAACTTTTGCAGCCTGATGAATATTCATCCGGTATACATTGATGCCGATGATGCTTTTGCAGGAAGATGGATGTATTTCATGTCTAAAATGCGGCCCAATAAATGGAATCCGGATTATTCTTATGACTTTCTAAAAGAGAATATCAAGAAATATGACCTCATTTGTGGTATTGGCGATGACGCTCATTTCGCTCCTGATTATGAAATCGGGGTAAAATTAGGATGGAATGGCTTGATAAAGAAGATAGAACATTACCAATCCATCCATCATTCAGAAGAGCAACAACACTTCTACAGTTTGCATCTAAGGGTCATACGTAGTGTGCAGGGGTGGATACAGCGTCATATCGACCAGGCATATAGAATGGCTGCATCTGCAACAGACGATTGTTCTAAAAACAACTTACTGGAAATAGCCAAAGTAAACGAACGCATTATCAATGATGCCCCAACGACATTAAGAGAAGCTTGTCAGTGGATCATATGGTATCATCTTGCATCAAGAACTTACAACCGTGATGGAGCTGGCGGACAAATTGATACTTTATTGGCGCCTTTTTATGAAAAAGATTTGTCAGAAGGAAGGATTGATAAAGAAACGGCTGTTTATTATCTGGCGTGTTTTTTACTGAACGACCCTGTCTACTGGCAATTGGGAGGTCCCGACGAATCAGGTAAAGACCAAACTTCCCC
>DXOJ01000323.1 GCA_019412865.1 Bacteroides sp.
GCGGCATTTCCACCAGACAGTCACACATTTCAAGTGCTTTGTTCAGGTCGATTTTGTTGTCGGTTAGGATATCGTTCTTTTTATTCAAGGCAATCATTTCGTCTGTGTCGGACTTGCCGATTACAAACTCGTCGTTGATTTGCTCGTCTGCCATTTCCTTTTCCCAGGACAAAAGACGGTACATATACAGTTCCCCGGATGTTCCGGAGAAGCTGATTTGCTCGGACTGTTTAAGCGCACTCTGTCCTGCCGTATATTTGGATGCTCCAATCAAGTCCCCATCACAATACAGTTTTATGTACCCTTTGCCATCTTCTTCCGCATTTGCCTTTTCAGTGACGAAGGCAAACTCGTAGATGTCACCCGGCTTGAAATAGCGTTCAATCAGTTCAGTTCCGAGGGCTTTGAAATACACACATTTTGAAGTGATACGCCATCCGATTTGATTGGCTTCGTCCCAACATGACACGACGTTCGCATCAGGATCGGCAGCGTTTTGCGTCTTTATCTTGATGATTGTGGTCGACCCGGTCTGTTCGATATTGGTACGGTTATAGGGACGATAGGTACATAATGCGGTGGCGTCATCCGAAACCTTGAACGCCTTTCCTTCGGTCTTGTCGATGACAAAGGCATTCGTGGAATAGTTGAATCCGGTCTGCTTCATTTCATAAAGTCCGTACAGCCATGACTTGTCCTGATCCGAATTGTCCTTGTCTGCCGGATTGAAAGCAATCATATAACTGGAATCACCGTTAATATCAATGACGGAACTATTAATGGAGTACTCAATCGTATTGCTTTCCCCAGCACCGCATTTGCCGTAAATTCCCAGCACGTTCCTGATATTGTCCGCAATAGTAAAGCCGTCGACACGGGTAGACAGATTGAATGTACTGTTGCGTCCTACTGATACGGTAGTCAGCACAGTATCGGTTTCGCTGTTGTCCCCGGTGGAGGTATTGGTAACTTTCGCAATCTTGTGTATTTCTACGTGCGCATCGGTGGCGACATGGCTGGGATCATAGCACGCCACCTCGATATTGAGGTTTGCATACTTCCTGACTGACCATGCCGTTTCCGTCTCTTCCGAATGTGCCAACGAGACAACGGGCATAAGGCTGGAAGGGTTAACAATCATCAAGTCAAAAAACTGGTAGTTCGACCACACGCCCGATTCTACGTCCTGTGCAACGATTTTGACAGTATATGCACCATGTGTCAATCCCAAAGACGAAACGTTGATTTGCAAGTCCTGTGAGCGCGTAGAAGCCACGCTGGACTGTGATATCAGTTTCCATTCTTCACCCACTTTAATATGTGCCGTAACGGTGGATTTATTAGCGGAGGACAGTTTGAACACGTCCGTCATGGTGACAAGTCCGGAACCTTGCTGCAATGTTTTATACAAAGCCCACACACGCGAAAGTTTCAGGTTTACAGCCGTGACGCTGATTGTCTTCTGTGCGGTGTTTCCCCCGTCATCGGTGGCGACGACTACAAACTTTCGGTTCATCGCTTCGCTGAAATAGCTTTTTACCGGGATGGTGAAAGAGTAGTCCGTATCAGATGCGGAGCTTTCCCGGTTCACGTTGAACGTTTCAAGCGTTTCACCCGTTGACTTGTCTTTCAGTTGCAGGGTTTCGATATTGTTATATGAAATCATTTCGCCCGATCCGGTACGTGACAGGATTGCAAGTTTGATTGTCAGGTCGTCAGTTCCGAGTGCGGCATATAGGGACGTTTTTTGCGGGTAGATGTACACGATTGTCCCGGCAACGTCCCCACCGCCACCAGTTCCGACCGCAAATGTGAAACCGTCCCCCAGCGGAAGCCCTTCCGCATTCTTCATGTACACACGCACCGTTCCGTCTTCTGCCTGTTCGCCATCCACGTCGACGGGCATGGCATCATAGACCGCACCACCCGCTACCGGATTCACGCTGTCCTTGATGATTTCGGAGTCTGTTTCGACAGTTCCCCCGGCTGCAGAACCAAAGTCAATCCATGCCGCCAAGTCATTATAATCGGCACGGGATGCGCACAGCTGTTTGGACTCGAACGTTTCTTTTCCGGTGCGGTAGATAATAACTACACCGGGCTTGATGCATTCTGTCTCATTCGCTGTCTCGTAGGCTGTCAGGGCATTGATAGCAGTTTGAAGAATATAATATCCGTTTGACAGTGGTGCAATTTCATCAACCAGCAGCACTGCGCCTTTGCCCGTCATGTCACCGCCAGCACCACCGAAATCCGTCCAGTTTGCTTCTGTGGCAAAGCCTTCAAGGGATGATCCGGCAAATTGCTTGGACTCCCATTCACCTTCAGCGATTTTATAGGTCAAAACAATACCCGGCTTACGGTAGATGATGTTGTCCATATTTTCCCTTTCCGTAATCGCGGCAATAGCTGCAGGCAAGGAATAAACAGAGCCGCCACAAACTCCGTTGACGTTAATAACGGACAAGGCTTTGTTGGCCAGTGACAATGCGGAAGACGCGGTAGTCTGTGCGCCTTCAGCCGATTTCTTTGCCGCTTTTGCCGCCAAGTCCGCAGACGCGGCTAACTGCATCGCGTCGGAGTCGGCAGAAAGCAGAGCCCCGGCAAAGTAGATGTAGGTCTTGTTGCCGAACAGGAATATTTTATTCTCGTGCGGGGATGTCCGGTCAGCGTTCATGTAGTTATCAACACCCGTCCAACTTGGATAATATTTGTTATCAACGAAATAGGCAAATTTACCCTTGCTGGCAACAAATACAACCTTACCGCCCTCTGCGGTTGCGCTGGACTGCTCCATCACGATGGAAGCATCAGTCACTATTTCGTCAAAGCGTTCCGTCGAATGGTGTACAAAGTCTACCATTAAAGAGGACACGTCCTGCGATGTACTGTCAGCATCGTCGGAAAGGCTTTTAAGTTTGCCCCATACTGTCCCGTCTTCGCTTTCTGATGCTTCTTCCGTACCGACATTATCGGATAGCTTTCCGATGTTTTCATTTGCTTTTTTTGCGGATTCCGCTGCTTCATTCGCTTTCGTTTGTGCATCGTCAGCCGTTTTCTTTGCCGCCTGTACGTCTTCTTTTTTGGCATATACGGAAAGGTTGCCTGTCGTTGAGACAAGCTTCCAGCCCGGATTCTGAAAGGCATAAATATTGCCATTGTCGGCTGCATCGGGATTGCCGTCATCATATACCGTCACAATCTGACCGAATTTCAACGGTTTTCCGTCAGAACCAGCCGGAGAAGTACTGTCCGCGTTCATCTTCGCGACGGTCGTATATGTATTACGAATACCCAGTCCCACCTGATTCTTTTCCGCTTCATTGATGACATCCAGCGTCTCATCAATCAAACCGCCCACTTCGTCAGGTGATATGGATAGGGAGTCTTTCTTTGCCGAAAGCTCCTGTGCCCGTCTTTTTAATTCGTATATTGTTGCCATACTTATTTTATTTCTGAATATTTTTGTGAACGATTATACGATGATTGGATTTTGGACTAACATATAAAACCCGATTGGTGTCATGGGAAAGGTATAACGCACCTGTTCCCGCATTAAAATTGGCATATACTGGAATAATTGTTTCGCCAGTATCAGATTTCGCTACGATACACCTGTAAGAGCGGGAATCATTACTAACTATAAACTTGAATGATTCAACACTTGTGACTGCCCCATCCATAATACCGTACTTAAACCCGAGAGAGATAATAATTTCTATCATGTCCCCCTCTTGAAGAAGAGGTATATCTTCCTCGGACACTCGGATTGTCGCCTTATTCCCGTCAGCGTTTACCGATACCTCTTCCACTGATAATGACAGCGAACGGCTCGTCAGTTCTTCCAACGTCTTCATAGTTTGTTGCGAAACAAATAGTTCACCCTCTTTTACCGTATCTGTCAGCACTACCTTTCTGATTCGGTAGACACAGCCTTCTGATGCGTCTTCATAGTTCTCTTTTTGTTCATCTGTACTGACCACTTTCCAGTAAAGTTCAGAATTCAACCCTCCTTGAAATCTGCCCTTCTCTACCCTGTAAACTTCTCCGTTAATGGCTATATAACCTTCTTCCCAGTCATAAGTCGTCGGATGTCCGGCTATAGAAATAGGAGGTGGAATGTTACAGCCGGAAAGGATAACATTACCATATGTACTGATTATTCCTTTCACGGTTTCAGCAAATGCACTTTGCATAAATTCCAAATCATCAAGATAAAACGGTTGTCCGCCTTCTTTAAATAACAATTTATTCATATTCGTATATTTTAAGGACATAAGAGCGTCCGGCTGGTTTATAATAGTCAATCAAATTTTTAATTTCACCCTCATACGCTGACAGGAACGACGGTATATTCACCATGTAATTTCCTGAATAATTTCCTTCACCGCGCTGCTGGATGTATTTTATTTCTGCCCCTTCACTCCGTTTATGCAAATAAGACGGTATTTGTTCTTCCCTGCGATGATACAGGTAGAATTCCTTTCCCGCAATATCAGTTATGTATATTTCCCGGTTTTTTAAGAAAAACCTGTCGTTCAGGACTTTTTCAATATATATCACTTGACCGTTGATGTTCAATTTGTCAATAGCCTGCTTACGATAACTTTTGTACAGGGTATAGATGAAAATCAAAGGAAGCAGGAAGACCGAGATAATTGCAAATATCTTCCTTTTCCTCAATGACGGACGAAGCACATACTGCGCGTATT
>DXOJ01000324.1 GCA_019412865.1 Bacteroides sp.
TTTGAAACTACCAACTATCCGCAGCAATTTTTCTTTGTACTTTTTTTCTTTACATCACACTCTCCGCGTTTCTTGTCCATCATATCCTTTAGTTCACAGCCACTTACACAGCTGTCACAAGGATTCTGATTTTCTCGCGTACGACGAAAAAAACGAAATATTCCATATATGACGCGGGCAATGCAGAGTACAACCAGTACTCCGACTACCCAATCTTGCCAATTATTCATACAAACAATCCTCCAATCTGATAAACAGCAAATGATACAAGCCAAGCCAATCCCGTTGTGTAACAAGCAGCAAAAAGCGCCCATTTCCAACTACCCGATTCCTGTTTTATAGCCGCTATCGCCGCAATACACGGGAAGTAAATCAATACAAACAACATATAACAGAAAGCAACCAATGGAGTAATCGGAATTCGTTCTGCCAAACTTACTGAATCAGCATCCGGATCATCTGCATATAAGACACCTAATGTACTTACTACCAATTCTTTCGCTCCCACACCGGAAAGCAAGCCAATACCTAGTTTCCAATCAAATCCCAGTGGTTTTATAACTGGCTCTATACCACGTCCCAACTGGCCGATATAAGAATTTTCCTGCTGCTCGGCAACTGTTTCATAAGCATCATGATTCGGATAATACCCCAAGAACCAGATTATAATAGAAGCAATCATAATAATGCCTCCCATCTTTTTCAAATACTGCGCTCCCTTTTCCCATGTGTGACGGAAGATCGATTTTGCTGTCGGCATACGGTAAGGTGGAAGTTCCATCACAAATGGAGTATCATCACCCTTCACCAGAAACTTGCTAAACAAGCGGGCCATTACCACAGCCAGTACAATACCAATCACATAAATACTTAACAACACCAGACTTGCATTGTTCGGGAAGAAAGCACCCACCAACAATAAATAAATTGGCAGACGCGCACTGCAAGACATCAAAGGATTTACCAACATTGTAATAAGACGGCTCTTCCGGTTCTCAATAGTACGGGAAGCTATAATAGCAGGTACATTGCATCCAAATCCCATAATCAAAGGAATGAATGATTTTCCGTGCAATCCCATTTTATGCATGATTTTATCCATGATAAAAGCTGCACGAGCCATATAACCCGAATCTTCCATAAGAGAAATGCAGAAATACAAAATCAAGATATTCGGCAAAAAGACAATAACCGCTCCTACCCCACCAATAATTCCATCAATCAGCAAATCTTTAAATGGACCTTCCGCCATATTATTGCGTAACAAGTCACCAATCTGCTCGACAAGCCATTCAATCCCCATCATCGGATATTCTCCAATGACAAACGTACCTTCAAACATCAGATACATAAAAAGGAAGAAAATAGGAAATCCCCAGACACGGTGAGTTACGATCGAATCCAGCACTTTTGTTGTCTGCGCCTGCTCCAAGTGATTATCTGTGAATGTCTCCTTCAGTGCACCACTGATAAATCCATATTTAGCATCCGTAATAGCCGATTCACAATCCTCATTCATTGTGTCCTGAACACGCTTCGACATCTTATCACGGACATGGAATATCTCATCCGCATTTGGTAATGTCCGCACAATGCGCTCAATGTCAGGATCATTCTCCAACAATTTAATGGATAGGAAACGGGTAGAATATTTATGACGGATAAATTCGTTTTTGGACACTTCACTTTTTACAGCTTCAATCGCTTTTTCGATATCAGGACCATGATTGATATGAATATGCCGGAAGACACGCCCCGTCTTTTTATGTTCACGTACATAATCTTCCAAATGCTCTTCCTCGTGGTTCTTACGATCTTCCAGAGAATCATGCCATTCGGTCAAATCCTTAAGAACTTCCGGATTCATATTTCCCTGTTTATCAAAGAAGTCTACTCCTTCATACAGATTGATAACAACATGAAACAAGGTATCCAATCCACGATTTTTCTTACTGACAGTAGGCAACATCGGCACCCCGAACAACTTACTCAACAGATGATAATCCAATGTATTTCCACTGGCTTCCAACTCATCATAAATATTCAGAGCTACCACCATGCGGACATTCATATCTATCAATTGAGTAGTCAGATATAAGTTTCGCTCCAGATTAGAGGAATCGACTACATTAATAATCACGTCCGGAGTTTCATCGATAATATGACGACGCACATAGATTTCTTCCGGCGTATAAGCAGACAAAGAATAAGTTCCCGGCAAATCGACAATACGGAAATGATAGCCTTCGAAATCAAAATAACCTTCTTTGGCATCCACGGTTACGCCGCTGTAGTTTCCAACATGCTCATGAGCACCGGATGCAAGATTAAATAAAGAAGTCTTGCCACTGTTCGGGTTTCCGACCAAAGCAACATTAATGGTACGGCGTTTACCTAACGCCAACCGTTTCATATCTTCTTCTTTTACTGAAAGGTCTTCAGGCAATCCTTCATGATAAACGGTCTTCTCGGCCAGTTTCTTTGCTTCCTCTTCGCTGATAACTTCGATCATTTCAGCTTCCTGACGACGAAGAGAAATTTCATAACCTAAAACTTTATATTTTATGGGATCTTTTAGCGGAGCATTCAACAGCACTTCAACCGTTTTACCTTTAATGAAGCCCATCTCCACAATACGTTTACGAAAACCACCGTGCCCCAATACC
>DXOJ01000325.1 GCA_019412865.1 Bacteroides sp.
GTGCAGGTATCATATATCAATAGTTATTTGAATTTTAAAATAAACGTTGTTTCTTTCTCCCGCAGCAAAGTGAGACTCCCGCCCGAAAGGCGCATGATCTGTCGTGAAGTACTAAGTCCGATTCCGCTACCATTTTCTTTGGTGGTGAAGAAAGGAATAAAGATATGCTCTGCTATTTCCGTCGGGATTTCAGGACCGTTGTTTTTGATCTCGATCCATATTTCTTCCATATCATTGCAATAAGCCCGAAGCTCGATTCTACCATCCGGCTGGCTGCCGATTGCCTGGATGGCATTCTTCAGAAGATTGATAACTACCTGGGCGATGAGGTTTTCATCCGCATACAGAATTAAGTCCGCAGGAGAAATCTCCGTGTGGAAACAAATAGTGTCACACGGATTCTGATGGCGGGCAAGTTCAATCATCCTTTCTATGAATGCTTTCACATAGAACAATGACGGTTCCGGTGCAGGTATGCGTGTAAACTGCCGGTAAGATTCTACAAAAGAGAGCAAGCCTTTTCCTGTGGTGCTGATGGTCTGCAACCCGTGACTGATTTCTTCATCTTTACCCTCGGACATGGAAAGAAGAGTGTCACAAAGAGAAGTGATAGGCGTGACCGAATTCATGATTTCATGCGTCAGAACCCGTGTCAGGCGAATCCATGAATCTATTTCCTTTTCATCAAGTTCGGTATTGATATCATTCAGAGCCAGAATACGCAGATGCTCTTTGCGCACATTGATTTCCGATACACGTATGGATAGATTAACGGTTCCCCGTTCGTTGTGAAATATCACTTGCAGTTTGTCTCCGGGACGGCAGTTCTCTATTTTCTCCATGAGCGTAGTGTCTACTTTACTCAACTGATGGATATGCGTGAATATATTCAGCCCCAAAAGACGGAGTGCCTCCTTGTTCTTCTGATAAACAGCCCCATTGTCATTGAGTACCAGCAATCCTGTACTGACAAAATCCAGAATCAGCTCGTAATATTTCTCTTGTTGTGCGGTTTCCGCTTTTACATTATATAAGATATGTCCCACCCGGTTGAGTGCCCGGTTGATCTTTTGGCTTTCGGGAGTACCGTTTTCTTCGGGAAAATGAAAAGTGTTATCATTATTTTCAAGCGCGTTAATCATGAAAAGCACCTGCTTGGTGTGAAGCTGGTACAGGCGGATTTGCCAGATGATACTAAGTACCAGCAGACAAAGACTGATGCCCAACCAACCGTATGATTGATGAATACCGAACCAGACAGTCGATATACAGAAAAGTACAGTCAGCAAAACTCTGAACCAGTACCGAATCCCCAGTTGTTGGATCTGTGAGCTCATAATCCGAATTTTTTCATCTTGTTATAGAGCGTCTGCCGGGTTATTCCCAGTTGAGCGGCCACTGCCGATAGATTTCCCGCACAGGCATCGAGCGCTTTCCGTATCATCTGCACTTCCATTTCTTCCAGGGTGGAGATACTCTGTTCCTGAATGGCTATCCGTGGTACGGATAATTGGAATAATTCAGCAGGAATCAGCGGACTGTCATTGATGATAACCGCCTTTTCGATGACGTGCTCCAATTCGCGGATATTACCATACCAGGGATGCGCAGTCAATTTATCCTTTGCTTCGGGAGTGAACTTCATCAACGACTTGTCATATTGCTTGCAGAAGTGAACCATAAATCGTTCGGCCAATGGGATAATATCCTCTTTCCGTTCGCGCAGGGGAGGAATTTCCACATGAATGGTATTGATGCGGTAGAGCAAGTCTTCCCGGAATTCGCCTTTCGCTACCATCTCCTGCAGGTTCCGGTTCGTGGCACATATCAGTCGGATATCAATAGGAATTGGCGTGTTACTTCCCACTTTCACAATGCTTCGCCGTTGGATGGCGGTTAGTAGCTTTGCTTGCAGATGGTAGGGCAAGTTTCCTATTTCGTCGAGAAACAGCGTACTCTTTTCGGCAGCCTCGAACTTACCTGTCCGGTCGGTGTGTGCATCAGTGAACGACCCTTTTACATGTCCGAAAAGCTCACTCTCGAATAAATATTCGGTGATGGTTCCCATATCCACAGCAATCATTTCTTTATATTTGCGGTTGGAAAGCGCATGGATTTCCCGTGCCAGCATCTCTTTTCCCGTTCCGTTTTCACCCGTTATCAAGAGGTTGGCATCGGTGACGGCAACCTTTTTAATCAAAGCCCGTAGTTGTTGCATAACCTTGCTTTCTCCCCAGTACATAGGCGAGTGAACAGGCTTTTCTTTACTTGCCGTTTTCCTATCGTTGTGCGTAGAGGTTGCTGCAGTTTGCAGCGTTTCCACCAGTTTCTGGTTGTTCCAGGGTTTGACGATAAAGTCCGTTGCTCCTTCTTTAATACCCCGGATAGCCAGTTCAATATCGGCATAAGCCGTAAAAAGTACGACCGGAAGATCCGGACGTACTTTTTTTATTTCATGTAACCAGAATAATCCCTCATTGCCGGTATTGATGCCCGATGTGAAATTCATGTCCAGCAATACCACTTCCGGCATTTCCTCCCGCAGGACGCTCGTCAGGGTGACAGGCGAGTAGAGTGCAACGACCTTTGAAAAATAACTTTTTAAAAGGATTTGTATGGCAGTCAGCACCCCTTTATTGTCGTCTACAATGATGATTGTTCCAGATTTACTCATTTTCGTTCAAGTTTGTAAAGCGCAAACTTACGAAAAAAGGATGTGATAATTCAAGAATCGTAATTCAAAATTGATTTTATCCCCCTTGTATCTCCAATCATAACCACTGGAACTTCAATCCGAATGATAAACTAAGGTAGTCACGTGGACGGAGATAACTATTGTTTACCGCACTAATCACATAAAGGTCACACGTACTTATTTCATAGAAAAAGGTTACAGACTTGGCCATAAATCTACGTTGCGGGTCAATATCATAGGTCAGGCGTTGTCCCATAAAGACATGGAAACGCACTTTGCTTGAGAAACCATAATACCCCTTCGGATAACGTTCCGGCTCGTTCACCCAGAACTGATTTCCAAATACGGTATTCACATAAAGACCACAGGCAAGAGGCTCTGTCGAGAATCCTTTTCCAATATTAATGCTCCAGGGCATATAGTTCTGCTTGAGCGTCATGGTCACTTTTGCTTTCTTCGAAGAATATTTCGGGATGAATCCGAGCAATACATCCGTTTCCCACTGATTACGCTTTCCATAATCCCATCCTGTACCGAAAGAGAGTAATCCCATATTTCCGGCATATTGTATTTTGGAATGAGTCGGGATAATCCGCTCCCAGTTTCTGCGGAAACGGTGAACCCGATTGTCATAACGGGTATGTTGGGTCTGTTCCGGTGCGTTTGTCTGGCAGGTGGCAGACATCAGACCGGAAAGCAGGAGAAGCACGTACAGTACTCCTGCGCGTAAGATATAATTAGTATTTAACCAGCTCATATTCGTATTTTTCCGGAGTTATTGTAAATACCAGATAAGTACGGTAATCCATACAATCACTGGTAACATAATGTATTCCATCATCAAAAATCACATCGTCCTGATAGTGATGGGTATGGGCGGCCGTGCAGAACTGTATTCCTGCATACTGTTTGACATAGTGCTGGAATACTTTTGCCACATTATCATTGAACACATCCGTATAGGGACGCGCGTGCATACAAATAACTGTCTTTTCAAACTCCTCCCGCCTGTTCGTTATCTCATTTTCCATAAAGGTAAAGTCCGGTACCGGTTCGGAGTAATCATACTCCAAAGCGTTGGTATTCAGGCAGACAAACTTCACATCTCCTGCGATGAAAGAGAAGTTTGTGGGGCCGAATACAGCTTTGTAGGTTTCCGCTCCCGTTCCCAGGCAGTCATGATTTCCGATCAGAGCCACATAAGGCACATGAAGTCCGTTCATGATATCCCTTTGCCAAAGAAATTCCTTGGTCAGTCCGAAGTCACTCATATCCCCTCCGTGGATGACGAAGTCAATATCATTCCGTTGATTGATCGCTTTTACAAAATCTTCCGTTTCGTCATACCATCGTTGTGAGTCGCCCATTGTCACGAACCGTATCGTAGTTTTACCTTGGCAGCTCGCTTCTATTCTTTCGATGTTGTGTGCATTGACCTCTGTTTCTCCGCTGATGCGGACGTCATACGGATGATAGTCTATCATACCGCATCCCGAAAGGAACAGGCACGAACACAGTGCATATAAATTCTTCCTCTTCATCATTACTTTAATAGTTTATAAAACTGAATGCAAAGATAAAGTTTTCTATCGGGATGGACAATCTCCCCATGGATAATAG
>DXOJ01000326.1 GCA_019412865.1 Bacteroides sp.
GTGTTGGATTCCTCAATCGGCTACTCCCGGAACTTATCAAGGGGAACTGTTAATCAATGACGGCTCGCGTTTATTGCAACGCCTGAATCTCGAAATTACCGTTTCTTCCCGTGAACTTCCTCAACCTTCGGAATGGGCTTATCACTTGGATTTATGGCAAAGTCCTTATGCAGTGGCACGTTATTATCAGGTTCCTTTATGGGGTCAGGAGCATTTTGACGCTATGCGTCCTTTAATGAAAATGTTGGCAGATGCCGGACAGAAGATTATCACGGCTACTTTGACGCACAAGCCTTGGAATGGTCAGACAGAAGATTATTTTGATACAATGGTCACTTGGATGAAACGGGCAGATGGAACATGGGCTTTTGATTATACTATCTTTGACCGCTGGGTGGAATTTATGATGAGTGTAGGCATTGACAAACAGATTAATTGTTACTCAATGGTTCCATGGGAATTGTCATTTCAATACTACGATCAGGCAACCAACTCTTTGCAATTCGTGAAAACTGCACTGGGTGAAGCGGCTTATGAAGAAATGTGGGGAGCGATGCTTGCCTCTTTCTCCAAGCATCTGAAAGAAAAGGGATGGTTTGATATCTGTGCTATTGCGATGGACGAACGTCCGATGGAAGTAATGCAGAAGACGTTGAAAGTGATTCGTA
Source organism: Bacteroides sp. (assembly GCA_019412865.1). Taxonomy (GTDB): domain Bacteria; phylum Bacteroidota; class Bacteroidia; order Bacteroidales; family Bacteroidaceae; genus Bacteroides. Next base: position 669 of record DXOJ01000326.1, read on the forward strand.
AAGCTGATCCGGATTTTAAAGTATCGTTGGCCGGGAACTATCATGAAGAGATTGAGCCCGATCTATATGATTATTGTATTGTTATAGGACAGAACTTCCCGGAAGAAGTGCGTCTGCGTCGTGTTGCCGAGAACAAGCGTACTAATTATTATACCTGCTGTACGGAAGCCCATCCCAACACGTTTACTTTCTCTGATCCTGCAGAAGCAGCCTGGATGAGTTATTATTCATCTAAGAAACATCTGGATGGTTATCTGCGTTGGGCATATAACAGCTGGCCATTGGAGCCGCTGCTCGATTCCCGTTTCCGCAGTTGGGCAGGCGGAGATACTTATCTTGTATATCCGGGAGCTCGTAGCTGTATTCGTTTCGAACGTTTGATTGAAGGCATACAGGCGCATGAGAAGATCAATATCCTTCGTCAGGAATTTGAGAAAAAAGGAAATAAGGCCGGATTAAAGAAAATAGAAAAAATGCTTGCTCCGTTCAATTTGGGTAGTATGCCGGAAATCCCGGCCGCAGTAACCGTGAACCGGGCTAATCAGATACTGAACTCATTTTGAGAAACAATCATGTATATATGAAGAAAATATTATTTGTCTGTTTGGGAAATATCTGCCGTAGCTCTACGGCTGAAGGCGTAATGCTTCATTTAATAGAAGAAGCGGGACTGGAAAAAGAATTTGTGATAGATTCTGCCGGAATCCTGTCTTATCATCAGGGGGAATTGCCGGATAGCCGGATGCGTGCTCATGCAGCCCGTCGCGGTTATCAATTGGTGCATCGTTCTCGCCCCGTCCGTACGGAAGATTTTTATAATTTTGATCTGATTATCGGTATGGACGACCGGAACATAGATGACTTGAAAGACAAAGCTCCTTCTCCCGAAGAATGGAAGAAGATTCATCGCATGACGGAGTATTGCACCCGTATTCCTGCAGATCATGTCCCCGACCCCTATTATGGAGGGGCCGAGGGGTTTGAATATGTACTTGATGTTCTTGAAGATGCTTGCGCAGGTTTGCTTACTTCTTTAACTCAGGATAACTGATCCGGGTGTGATAAGCAATCTTTAGTTTTTCTTTGAACACAGCTTTCACTGTTGCTATATCCTTGAAAGTGATAGGACATTCTTTAAAGTAACCTTCAGTGACCTGGGAATCGATAATCTTATCGACCAGGTTGCTGATTGTTTCTTCTGTATATTCCGGAAGACTGCGTGAGGCGGCTTCCACGGCATCCGCCATCATCAGGATAGCCTGTTCTTTGGTGAACGGATTCGGGCCGGGATAAGTGAACAATTCTTCATTCGGCTCTTCGTCCGGATGCTCGTTCTTCCAGGAAATATAGAAATATTTTGTTTTCCCCCGTCCATGATGCGTGCTGATAAAGTCCTTGATGGCTTTAGGCAGATTGTGTTTATCGGCTAATTTCAATCCATCCGTCACATGACTGATGACGACCTGTGCACTTTGTTCGTAATTCAGGTTCTTATGCGGGTTAATTCCTCCTGACTGATTTTCTGTGAAGAAAGCAGGGTTTTCCATCTTACCAATATCATGATACAAGGCTCCTGTACGTACTAACTGGCTTTTGGCTCCAATACGGATGGCTGCTTCCGCAGCAAGATTGGCCACTTGCATGGAATGTTGGAATGTTCCTGGAACCGTCTCGGACATTTGCCGCAAAAGGTCATTATTGATATTCGAAAGTTCTACCAACGTTACATTGGAAGTAAATCCGAAAGTCTTTTCCAATAAAAAGAGTAAAGGATAGGTGAATAATAACAGAATTCCATTGATGATGAAGTAAGTGTACATTCGTATGTTCAACTTCGAAAAGTCGGTGGAAAGACCGTTCTCTGTCATTAATTCGAAGGCGAAGTAGATGGCAGCATAAGTCAGTATAACCAATAAAGCCGTCCGGAAAAGTTGGGACCTTTGCGATAGCTCTCTTAGACTGAATATCGCCACCAATCCTGCTGCCAACTGTGTCAGGATGAATTCATGCGGAAAGCGTAAGGATATGGAGCATATCAATATAGTGATGACATGCGTCAGGAAAGCAGTCCTCGAATCAAGAAAGACGCGGATGATAATGGGTAGCATCGCGTACGGGATGATATACACATTAAATAGATTATGTGTTACCATGAAAGCGGTTATGACACTGTAAAATACAATCAACGTGAATAGCAATGACAGACTGCCTTTTCGTTGATAGTAGTCTTTTCGGAACAGGTCGAGATAAAGCATAAAACAAAGCATCAGCATTCCTACAAACAGAATCTGTCCGCCGAGAATCAGACGGTTCTGTCCCATGGACTCATTCCGTTTGATGGATTCTTTGCGTAATGACTCCAAGATATTATAGGTATGCGGGCTGATGATTTCCCCCCGGTCAATAATCTTTTGCCCGCTGACTACTAATCCGTTTGCCCAGGAATAGTTGTTCAGGATTTCTTCTTTGGCAGCTTGGGTACGTTCCTCGTCAAAGGTCAGGTTGGGAGTGATGTATTCGTTCAGTGAGCATTGCCTTAAAATTTCCCGGTTGAAATGAGTGGAGTCTGCCGACAGCAAGTGCTCATAGGCTTTTTTTACCGTGTAAAGATTCTCGGTAGCCTGTGGATTAGCCAGTTTATCATCAATCACCATGACAGATGAAGTGCTGTCTTTGTGAAGCTGCTGTATATTCTCTGTCGAAACGATGCCTGCCTGATAGATTTCTTTTAAAGTGCGCTCAATGTACCGCAAATAATCGATGGAAGGGAGAATACCTTTCAGATTCGTATGGTAATTCTCTTTCAGCTTGGCGATTGCGTCTTTTTCTATATTTTTATCCAGTTGATAATAAGGTTGGAAGAAAGCCATCAGGCTATCTTGTTCCCTTTTTACCACTGCATCCTCTTTATAAATAGGAAAGTCGAAAGTAGCGATCAACTGTCCGTATTTCCAGGGCTTGTTGATGTCGAACTGGTAATTGAATTTTCCGTCACGTGGCAGGAAATAAACAATCAGCGCCACAGTGCCTACAAACAGCAGTGATTTATATAGTAAATCTCTCCATGAAAATCTTTTTTTCTTCTTCAAATGTTCCATATCCACTGAAATTTTTGCGAAAAGTACAAAAAAAAACAATAGTGTGGAAAAAAAGGTTTAA
>DXOJ01000327.1 GCA_019412865.1 Bacteroides sp.
GATGATTGAAGTGTTGAAGTCGAAAATTCATTGTGCACGTGTCACAGAGGCAAATCTGAACTACATGGGTAGTATCACGATTGATGAGGACCTGCTGGATGCTGCAAACATGATTCCGGGAGAGAAAGTGTATATTGCTGATAATAACAACGGTGAACGCTTTGAAACCTACATTATCAAAGGTGAACGCGGTTCGGGCAAAATTTGTCTGAATGGTGCTGCTGCCCGCAAGGTGCAACCGGATGATATTGTGATAATCATGTCTTATGCATTGATGGATTTTGAGGAAGCCAAGTCGTTTAAACCGGCTGTAATTTTCCCTGATCCTGCGACGAACAAAGTGGTAAAGTAGAAAGTATCTTTGATATTTGAAATAAGAAAAGCCCCGTTTTACATTTCGTAAACGGGGCTTTTCTTATTCTATTTTTTATGCCGGGGATGATCGGTGTTCTACCCACATATGAGTTGGCTTTAGCCCACCTCTCGATAAACTTCCGCCCACGTGTCAGATGTAGTTATCCCACGTGTTAGGGAAGTTTAGCCCGGGTGTTAATAAGCGGCAGTTAGTTGCCGGCGTTTGTTTTCAGTTGCTCATTCATGGCAGCGGCAGCTTTACGGCCATCACCCATCGCCAGAATTACAGTAGCTCCGCCGCGAACGATGTCGCCACCTGCGTAAATCATCGGGATAGAAGATTCCATGTTGTCATTTACTGCGATAGTTCCTTTTCGTCCTAATTCCAGTCCTTTGATAGAGCTTGGAACAATCGGGTTAGGAGATACCCCAACGCTGACAATGGCCAGGTCTATATCGATTGTTTCTGTTGCTCCCGGGATAGTTATAGGGCTACGACGTCCGGAAGCATCCGGCTCTCCTAATTCCATCTTTTGCAGAATAACCTGTTTTACGCAACCTTGTTCATCAGCAATATATTCGATAGGATTATGCAGAGTGAGGAATTCAACTCCTTCTTCTTTGGCATGTTTTACTTCTTCGATACGTGCTGGCATTTCTTCTTCCGAACGACGATAGATAATAATAGCACGTTCAGCACCAAGACGTTTTGCTGTACGGACAGAGTCCATAGCTGTGTTACCACCACCGATTACTGCCACATTCTTACCGAAAGCTACCGGAGTGTCCGAATCTTCGCTGGCGGCATCCATTAAATTGACACGGGTGAGGTATTCATTTGAAGACATGATATTGATGGAGTTCTCTCCCGGGATATTCATAAAGTTTGGCAGTCCGGCACCGGAAGCCACGAATATTCCTTTGAAACCTTCCGCTTTCAAGTCTTCTACACCGATAGTCTTTCCTACAATACAGTCTTTGATGAAATTAACGCCCATCTTACCGAGATTGTCGATTTCTACGTCTACAATCTTGTTTGGCAAACGGAATTCGGGGATACCGTATTTCAATACACCTCCAATTTCATGCAACGCTTCGAATACAGTTACATCATATCCATATTTAGCCATGTCTCCGGCAAATGCCAATCCTGCAGGTCCTGAACCGATAACTGCTATTTTGATACCATTTTTCTCTGCAATGACAGGTACGGAGATTTGTCCGCTTTCGCGTTCATAATCAGCTGCAAAACGTTCCAGATAACCGATAGCTACCGGCTTTTCATTCATTTTCAGATGAATACATTTTGATTCGCACTGTTTTTCTTGCGGACACACACGGCCGCAAACTGCAGGGAGCGCACTTGTTTCTTTCAATGTTTTAGCAGCTTCGAGGAACTCACCGCGTTCGATATTCTTAATGAAGCGGGGAATATCAATACCTACCGGACAGCCTTCCATACATCCAGGATTAGCACAGTCGAGACAGCGTTTGGCTTCTGTAACAGCCTGTTCTGCTGTTAATCCTTGATTAACTTCCTCTTTACGGCTGTGTGAACGGTATTCAGCATCGAGTTCATTCATCTCTACACGAGGAATAGCCGTACGTTCTTTTGGCTTCATGGATTTGCGTAACTCCTGCCTCCAAGCAGCATTACGACTTTTTTCATCGATTTCTTTGGTTGCTTCACATTCCGATTCCAGCTTATGCATTTCTTCGCGTTCGATATTCTTGAACGCACCCATACGTTTCAGCATTTCGTCGAAATTCACCTGGTGACCGTCGAATTCCGGACCATCTACACAAACGAATTTAGTCTTTCCTCCTACAGTGATACGGCAAGCGCCGCACATACCAGTTCCGTCCACCATGATAGTGTTTAGCGAAACATCTGTCGGAATTTCATATTTTTTAGTCAGCAAGCAAACGAATTTCATCATGATGGCAGGGCCAATAGCGAAACATTTGTCTACTTTCTCACGTTTGATAACTTCTTCTACACCTTCTGTCACCAGACCTTTCCGGCCGTAAGAACCGTCATCCGTCATGATAATTACTTCGTCAGAGCTTTCACGCATTTCTTTTTCCAAGATGATGAGATCTTTATTGCGTCCAGCCAATACGGTGATAACACGGTTGCCGGCAGCCTTCAAAGCCTGTACGATAGGAAGCATCGGAGCCACACCTACACCACCACCAGCGCAGACTACTGTTCCGAATTTCTCTATATGGGTAGCTTGTCCGAGTGGGCCTACTACGTCAGTGATAGATTCGCCTTCATTCAGCTCGCAGAGACGGGTAGAAGAAAGCCCGACTTCCTGCACTACCAGAGTAATGGTACCCTTTTTCAGGTCGGAACCTGCGATAGTCAATGGCATACGTTCTCCTTTTTCGCCTACACGTACGATGACGAAGTGTCCGGCCTTACGAGATTTAGCAATTAAAGGAGCTTCAATTTCAAATTTGAATACTTTTTCAGAAAAGCGTTCCTTGCTAATGATTTTGTTCATTATCTAATTAATTTGTTGTTTTTATTACGTAACTGCTATCAGAATGATATAAATTTTGGCAAAGATACAGCTTATTTGCGAAATATAAAAGAAAAGCCACTCTTTTGATGAGTGGCTCTCTATATAAGGGTGCTTTTATTAGTCTGTCAGATCAAGTCTTAGTCTATCATGTCGAAGCCGCAGTACGGAACCAACGCTTTCGGAATTCTAATGCCTTCCGGAGTCTGGTTGTTTTCGAGTAGGGCAGCAACGATACGTGGCAGTGCTAATGCTGAACCGTTCAGTGTGTGGCAGAGTTCGGTTTTCTTTTCTGCATTACGGTAACGGCATTTCAGACGATTGGCCTGATAGGTATCGAAATTGGATACGGAACTTACTTCCAACCAGCGTTTCTGTGCCTCTGAATATACTTCGAAGTCGAAACAAAGGGCAGCAGTGAAACTCATATCACCACCACAGAGGCGGAGGATACGATATGGAAGTTCCAGTTTTTGCAACAGACCTTCTACGTGGTCTAGCATTTCCTGATGAGATTGTTTGGAGTGTTCCGGTTTGTCAATGCGAACCAATTCTACTTTGGAGAATTCGTGCAGACGATTCAGTCCGCGCACATCTTTACCATAGGAACCAGCTTCACGACGGAAACATTGTGTATAGGCGCAATTCATTATTGGCAACTGTTTTTCTTCCAAAATTACATCACGGTAGATGTTGGTTACAGGCACTTCTGCTGTCGGAATCAGATATAAATCATCTACTTCGCAATGATACATTTGTCCTTCTTTGTCAGGAAGCTGTCCTGTGCCATAGCCGGAAGCTGCGTTAACTACTGTCGGTGGCATGATTTCAGTATATCCGGATTTGCGTGCTTCGTCCAGGAAGAAGTTGATAAGAGCGCGTTGAAGTTGTGCGCCTTTACCTTTATATACAGGGAAACCTGCACCTGTGATTTTTACACCCAGGTCGAAGTCTATTAAATCATATTTCTTAGCCAGTTCCCAGTGGGGGAGTGCATCTTTAGGAAGTTCAGTTTCCATACCTCCCATTTTTTCCACTACGTTATCTTCAGCGCCTACACCTTCGGGTACGCTGTCGTAAGGAATGTTGGGGATGGTGTAAAGTACATTCTGCATATCTGTTGCAGCCTGTGTCATAGCGGCGTCTAATTCTTTGTTACCTTCTTTTAGTTCGGCAACGCGTGCGCGTGCAGTCTCAGCTTCCTCTTTCTTGCCTTCTTTCATCAGTTGACCGATGGTGCGTGAAAGCGAGTTAACCTCTGCCAGATTCTTATCTAATTCATTTTGTGTGCTACGTCTCTTGTCGTTAAGAGCGATCACTTGATCGATCGTTTCCTTTGCATTTTTGAAATGCTTCTTTTCCAGTCCGCGGAGTACCGCCTCTGTGTTTTCTGTAATTTGTTTAATGGTAAGCATATCTATACTTTTTATGAACTTTCTTATTTAAGGCTACAAAGATAAAGAAAAAACGAATAATCAAGCAAATATATGTGTTATATATAATATCT
>DXOJ01000328.1 GCA_019412865.1 Bacteroides sp.
GATTTTGTTATTCCTATTTATGTGAAAAACGGAAAGATTATGTCTCATCCATTTTCTAGGATGTTTATTGCTCTTTTTTATTTTGTTATTCCTATTATTAGTTAATCACCTCTCTATCTTCAACATAACATTCTTCCACTTCATAGGTTAGACCATTGAAAGGATTATCAGCACTTAATTGGCACCCGAACCCAGTTTCGAATTCGATAAACTCTTCTATTTGCTCATCTGTTGCTTCAACATCAGGTAACTCTATTAGTAATTGTACTACTCGTTTCATATCTTAAATTTTATAAGTTCAATTTCAATAATTCAATAACTTCTTCTTCGGGAATATCGGCATCGTATTCGTACCCTTTTTTAATTGCCCATTCAACCATCGTGCTTGTTCATCGGAAAGTTCTTTTCCGTTCACAGAGAAAAAGCCACTAAGATTTTTTCGCCAAGCCCATCTCTTTAGGCCTCTTAGACTTGTTTTTATAGTATGCGTTGACATAATTTGCTCCTTTCTATCTTGTTATGATTTAAATATATTTTTCAATCCTGCATTAACAGCATCTGTTTTTGCTTGACTCGAAGGGTGCACATATAGATTCAATGTAGTACCAACGTCCGAGTGACCAAGGATAGTAGACACTGTTTTAACATCAATTTTATTCTCTATAAGAGTTGTGGCGAATGTATGCCTTAATCCATGAAACTTGATGTAATGGTCAAGTTTCACCATCTCAAGTATAAAACTCTTATAATAAACGCGAAATGTACGCGGTTCCGTGTGATTCTCGGTACAAGTACATACGTAGTAGTCTGGTTTACATACAGCGGCAAATTTTTTGATTATAGGAAGAATGTTCTTCAAGATGGGAATATATCGATCTGAATTAAATGTTTTTGGGGTTCCTATCTCAATATATGTGTTTGCATTGTCAAATGTACCATCATCTCCAGGTGCATATATACGTTCCAATGTTTTGCAAACGTGCATAGTCTTATTCACAAGATCTATATCCTTCCATTGCAAGGCACATAATTCGCCAATCCGCATTCCGGAACAGATGGCAATTAAGATACCGAGGTTACGGGGAGATGGGTTATATAGTGCATACTCTACTATCTTTTTATATTCAGCCGGAGAGTATCGTTCTATCTTCTGAGCGGCGCTTTTATTCCTACTTGGCCATACCATTTTCCAAGTAGGTGCCACAGTCTTAATCTCTAGTTCTTCTTTGGCGAATTGAAGAAGCATTTTCAAAACTATGAGTATATCATTACAGGTCTTTACAGCTAACCCTCCATCCATCAGATCGTGAAGAAATGGAACAATGATTTTCTTATTCAATAGCTCTACTTCCATATTCCCAAAAGCAGGAGATATCTTTTTCATATAAATCTGTTGATATGTAGTCAGCGTACTATTTTTTACCTGCCTCTCTTTTACAGGAATCCATTCCTTATATACATCATCCAATTTCATGATTTTTGTTTTATTACATCGTTAATATTAGCTTTGATAATCTCTGAAAAAGCAAGCGGATTGTCTTTGCGGTTGAGTAGGATATACTTTTGTTTTACTTCCATAGTGAGCACATCTCCATGGTAAACATATCCCATAACTCCACGAATAGACAAGTTGAGAAGCAGGATGGGAATCGACCTTGCAGACAGGTCCCAACATGTCACCATATTCTGAGATGGAAAATAATCCCACGGAGCAACTTTGTTACGACGCTGCTGCCAGTCGGCAATTATCATAGAACCATTGCCGGCTGTCGGCTCATGTACATGCCCACTCTGACCGGTTAATGCTGAACAAAGAACACCAAGAGATTTAGGAGTGAAAAACTGACCTTTCTGCTTACTCTCTGCCAATTCAAACTCGTATAACTTCTGAAACCAGTCGTAAGACATGTCATTTCCGTTCAACCGGATAAGTTCACAATAAACCTCATCTCTTCGCTCTAAATTTCCTTCCAATAAGCCCATTATGGCACTGGGAAGGTCATTAATATCTTCGAGGTCGAAGATTCTAATAACATCCTGACTTGTCATTGTTTTATTTCCCTAAACCAATCATTGTCACTTTCAAAATACATCTTATAACCTCTCACTGTTTTATGCCCTTTCTTTTTCAGACAGACGTCACTGATGTGAGAAGCAGTGATATTCAGCTTTTCACCGGCAGATATTACCGAATCATACCTACCGACTAACTTTCCATCTTTAATTGCTACAACCGCCTTCTTGTTAGTACCGCCACCAGTTTTATGAGGCATGCTACGTCCTTTTTCCAAATTCTTTAAGCATCTACGTTTACTCCATCTTGAATGGAACTTAACCTTCTTCCCCTTGTTATGAGGAGTGTGCCCTTTCAAGAACCTGCCGTTTACCAAATTTCTTGTAGGACGTTCTATGGGTATATATAATTCACTCATTTCTTTCTTGTTTTACGCAAATTGCTTTAAATAATAATCGCATCTAAATCCCTTACGAGGCGAAAAGTCTACAAAGTCAAATGACTTAAACAGCCACATTTTATTTGCCCACCTTGCAAGGTCTAACTCATATTGTTTAGGCTTTCTTTTATTCGTGAAATCCCGGTAGGGTTGAACAAACGGAGTAATACCTAAACTCCTCAATGTGTTAAGCCGAAACAAATCCTGCTCAATGGTAGAATTGAAGCCGACCAAGACATAGCAAGTAATCTTATAAGGCTTCACATACTTGATCATTTCTTTCAGCCGATCAGTCAAATCTATTTGAGGTAAATCCCAAGCAATGTGAATATTCTGTTTCATCTTTAGTTTATTCAACCAATACGCCTGTTCTTCGTCCATTATGCGAACATCTACGCCATGTAACTTTATAGGTTGTCTAGTTTTCAAAAGATAGCTTACGGCATTTTTCCATTCCGGGTTCGCAAAAAAGTTGTTGTCTAACACTTCAATCCACTTTCCTTTCGGGTTCAACTCCACCGGCTCAACGGTCTGAATGTATCCCTCTTTCTCACGAACGAGGCAGAACGGGCATTTCCGAATACATCCCCTGCTAAAAAACTGTATGGAAAAAGGATATTGGGGATAAATGGAGTAGTCCATCAACAAACTGTTTTCTACATCATCAGAAAGCCTGCTTGCAATATTATACCCGGTACCACCTTTTTCGATTACATCAGCCTGCAATATCAGATAGTTGAAATCCGGAGTGAAAGTAAACACCTTACTTGCCATCACCTTGTCGTATCTGCTGAAAGGTGTAGCCCATTCTACTTGATCGCCTTTTGCCTTATGATATGCAGAGGCACGCATAAGAGCGAAATTTGGAAAGTAATGACCGTCAACGTCAATTAATCCGATGTTCATTACTAATTTGTTTTATGCAAATCCTTCAAGAACTTGCAAGGTTTAATTAATTGTCCAATTCT
>DXOJ01000329.1:0-317 GCA_019412865.1 Bacteroides sp.
GTAAAACAGAGCGACAAACGCAATTATAAATACGTGAGACTCTGTGTTACTCTATAATAAATAAAAAAGATTAAACCTCTGTGTCCTCCGTGTCCTTTAAGTATTAAACGATTAGAAAAAGTATCATGAAGAAGTTATTGCTGGCAGTTTTTAGTATAACCGCCACTTTCTCTCTGTATGCGCAACGGGAAGTTCCGCAGGAACGAATGGAGCAGATTTACGAGGAAGTAAAGACACCATACAAGTACGGGCTCGCAGTTGCCCCGGCAGACAATTATCATAAGATTGATTGTCCTACCGTTTTTCGTCAGGGAGAC